>SBGI01000126.1 GCA_006227015.1 Gammaproteobacteria bacterium | reverse complement strand
CCGGGCACCAACAACACGTCATCAAAGGTGAGTGCTTCTTCTGCGATTCGCAACATCGGGATGGCTTACCTCATTGATAATGGATGATGGAAACCCCTGCCAATCGAGTAACTTGGCATCAAGTGTTCCATAAAAAGTAAGCACGGCATTATAAGCCGTTACCCCTGAAAACACACCTGTTTTCGCCACTGTTCAGAGACCCGAATATGACCGATTCACGTTGACTCGAAACGCTACCGGTGGACAATAGCGTCATGGAAACCCCCGTTGTGACATACACGGTATCGCAGCTCAACCGCCGCGTTCGACAACTACTGGAAACCCAGTTTCCGCTGGTCTGGGTGGAGGGTGAAATTTCCAATCTGGCTCGTCCGGCCTCCGGCCACTGGTACTTTACGCTCAAGGACGATCAGGCCCAGGTTCGTTGCGCCATGTTTCGCAACCGCAACAGCCTGACCCGTTTCCGCCCCGAGAACGGACACCAGGTGCTTGCCCGCTGCCGTCTCAGCCTTTACGAAGGACGAGGTGATTACCAACTGATCGTCGAGCACCTAGAGGAAGCCGGACACGGTGCCCTGCAACGACAATTTGAAGCCCTGAAACAGCGATTGTCTGAAGAAGGCTTGTTCGATAGCGACCATAAAAAGGCCTTGCCCACCCTCCCCAAACGTATTGGCGTAGTCACCTCACCCAGTGGCGCCGCATTGCACGACATCCTGTCCGTCATGTCGCGCCGTTTCCCGGCGATACCCGTCCGCATCTACCCCACCACCGTTCAGGGCGATGCTGCAGCAACTGCTATCGTGGATGCCATTGCCCTGGCCAATGAAGACAACCAGTGCGATGCACTGATCGTCGGCCGCGGCGGCGGCTCACTGGAAGATCTGTGGCCTTTTAACGAGGAAATTGTCGCCAGAGCCATTTTTGCCAGCCAAATACCGGTGGTCAGCGCTGTGGGACATGAGGTGGATTTCAGCATTGCAGATTTTGTCGCCGACTACCGGGCACCTACCCCCTCGGCAGCGGCGGAAGTACTGACCCCCGACGGCGTCAAACTGTTAAACAGCTTTGTTGACCGGGAAAGGCTGTTAAAAGAAAGCACCCGCCGCCGTCTGCAATCCCTGGAACAACGGGTCGACGGGTTACAGCGACGGTTGCGACATCCCGGCGAACAATTAAAACATCAACAGCACCGGCTGGAAGCCCTCACACAGCGTCTTGTCAAACACATGACTCTGCAACTCGAACGCCAGAAAACCGGCCTGCAGCACCTGAATGTCCGTCTTTTGCAGCGTCATCCAGGCGCAACTTTCAAACAACTGCATCAGCGTCACGCGCAACTGTCTGAGCGGCTGCACCGGATCATGGAAAAACAGCTGGAACTCAAGCACCAACAATGGGTCAATGCTTCAAACCTGCTACAGGCTGTCAGCCCCCTGAATACGCTGGACAGAGGGTATGCTATCGTCATGGACGAACAGCAGAATATTCTGCGTCGTGCCTCAGACACCACCCAAGGAAGCACCATCACCGCAAAATTATCTAACGGATCCCTGCAATGCACTGTCAAAAAAATTATTCCACAAACGTCCTGATGACCCGTTTTCTCTCACTCTTTATCGCCCTCTTATTTTGGGCTAGTAGCCAGGCCGCAGAGACGAACCAGGCTTCTTCCGACACCGCTGCGAAGGCTGATGCAGTCTGGGATCTCGGCGACCTGTATCCCGATATTGCCAGCTGGGATAAGGACCGCGAGGACATTGCCAAACGCGTAGGTTCTCTCTCTGAGTGCAAAGGCAAACTTGGTAACAGCGCGGATGAACTCGCCAGCTGCCTCAACAGTATTAGTGATACCTACAAGGATCTGCTGCACCTTTATGTCTATTCCTTTCTCGCCAGGGATACAGACTTCAGCAACTCCGAATACCTGGAACGTGCCTCCGTTGCCCAGATGCTCGTCACCCAGATGATTGAAGCCACCAGCTTCGTCAGTCCGGAATTGATTGCCATCGGTGAAGACAAACTCAATCGCTTTCTGAAGCAGACTGACAAACTGGCGGATCACGACTTTTTTATTCGCAAAACCCTGCACATGGCTCCCTACACATTGAGCGATGCGGAGGAACGCATTCTGGCGGCAACATTCGACACCATGCAGACACCATCCAGTGTTTACGATGTACTCACCAATGCCGAAATGCCCATGCCAACTGTGACCCTGTCCGACGGCAAGGAAGTGGTGTTAACGCCCGCTGGCTACTCACAATACCGGGCGGTTGATAACCGTGATGATCGAAAACTGGTATTCGACCAGTTCTGGGAAACTTATCAGGATTACCGGCAAACACTGGGGTTAACCCTCGAGGGCCAGGTAAAAAATGATGTATTAATGGCCCGTTTGAGGGGTTTTGACTCAGCATTGCAGCGTGCCCAGGCAGAGGACAATATCCCCCAGGCCGTTTACCACACTCTGGTAGACACGGTGAATGAACATCTGGACAGCCTACACCGCCTGGTCAAATTGCGGCAGCGGGTGCTCGGGCTGAAGGAATCCCACTACTACGATATTTACCCCTCAGTGGTTCCTTTGGATCGCACCTACAGTCTCGAAGAAACCAAGGCCTTGACCATCGCCGCCCTGCAACCCCTCGGCGAGGACTACATCAAAACCTTTACCGATGCCGTCAACCAGAACTGGATGCACGTGTATCCCAGCCCCGGCAAGCGAAGTGGCGCCTACGTGATGGGGGCAGCCTATGACGCTCACCCTTTTATGCTGTTGAATTATGATGACACCATCGAGTCCGTCAGCACGTTTGCCCATGAATGGGGTCACGCCATGCATTCACTGCTGGCCAACCGCAATCAGCCGTTTACCAAGGCGGATTACGCCACCTTCACTGCAGAAATTGCCTCGACAGCCAACGAAGTGCTGCTGTTTGAGTACCTGCGCAGCACAGCAAAAACTGATCAGGAACGCCTTCATTACCTGTTCAAGGAATTGAATCAATTGCGGGGAACCTTCTTCCGTCAGACCCAGTTTGCGGAATTCGAGCTCGCTATTCACGAACATGTGGAAAACGGTGGCGCCCTTTCCGGCGACAAGCTGAACACAATGTATGGTGACCTGCTGAGGCGCTATTTTGGTCATGACAAGGGCGTGATGACCATTGATGATGCCTATACCGCCGAGTGGGCCTATATCCCCCATTTCTACCGCAATTTTTATGTTTACCAATACGCGACCTCTATTTCCGCCGCTTATTACCTGATGGACAAGGTGCTTAATGATGGCGAGGTCGCCCAGCAACAATATCTCGATATTCTCAGGGCTGGCGGCTCCGACTATCCCTACGAAATCCTCCTGTCCGCGGGTGTCGATATGGCGTCAAAAGAGGTATACCTTGCCGTCATAGAGCGAATGAATCGTCTGATGGATGAGGCAGAAAAAATTCTCGACAAACAGCCCTGAATAATTCTTCGGCGATGTGTCAACCAAATGCACAGCCAAGCGTTTAACCGGTTGACGCAGATATCAAAAGAGGATTTTTTTATGCGCAAACATATTTTACTCGCCCTGTCCGCCTTGCTGGCTACCTATGCGGCTATTGCCGAATCTCCGCCCAAGCCAATGGCTGATGGCGGGCACCATCACGGCCACCTTATGTTTGAACGGATGGACACCAACGACGATGGCAATATCAGCCAGGAAGAGCATGAACAGGGCCTACAACGAATGCTGGCGAAACGTCGTGCACACTTTGCCAGTATGGATAAGGATGGCAATGGACTGGTGAGCAAGGAAGAAGCCATGGCCGCAAAGGGTGAAATGAAAGAAAAAATGCGGGAAAAACATTCGCAAAAAGAAAACTGCCCGAATAAATAATCAAGCCTTCAACGGCATTTCAAAATGGAATGCCGTTTCTCTTTCTTTTGGAGTTTACCCGTGCTTTTTTGTAGGCCTCCCATACAATTTTCCCAGCAGGTCCCTACTGTTTTCAGTGCCCTAAAATAATCCCAAGCTAAAATTCAACGCACTATTCTAAGTCAACTGCTGTTTTTTCCCACCAGTAATGTTTATTTATCTCATTAAAAATCAATTAGTTATCGTTTTGGCATATTTTATGCTAAGTGAAAACTGACATTGCATTCTGTTGGGTAACGAAGCCCGTACGCCTCCATCCGGCGTGCGGGCTTTTTTGTTTTTAGTTTGGGGATTTTTAACTCGAGGAGTTTTTATGAAACAGCAATTTTTAAAATATTCTGCATTGGCTGTTTTGCTAGGCGCACACCCTTTTGTGGCCGCAACCGCGGAAGAAGCGACAAGCTTTTCCGAAGTATTTACCAAGGGCGATGTGAAATTTAACTTCCGCTATCGCTACGAATATGTCGATGAGGATGTTTCAACTAAGGATGACGCCAAGGCATCAACGCTGAAATCCAGGGTCACCCTATCGACTGCCGCCTTTAAAGGTTTTTCAGCTCTCCTCGAGGTGGATGACGTCAGCCAGATTGGCAGTGAGCAATATGCCACACCATCCAATGGCAAGGCATCCCAGTACCCCATCGTGGCAGATCCCGATGGTACTACCATCAACCAGGCATACCTGCAGTACAAAAATGACCATTTAACCGGTAGCGCTGGTCGCCAGCGTATCCTGCACTCAGGTCAACGCTTTGTTGGTGGTGTCGGCTGGCGCCAGAATGAACAGACCTATGATTCTTTCCGCGTACAGATTCCAGTCGGCAAAGTCAGCGTGGATTACAGCTACATCTGGGATGTGGATCGTATTTTCGGACCTGATACCAACGGCGGCCAGCCACGCCGCTTCGAATCTGACTCCCACGCGCTGTATGCCTCTTTCTCACCGGCGGAAGGGCATAAAATTGGCGTCTATGCCTACCTGCTGGACTTCGATAACGCGGCTGCCCTTTCCTCACAAACCTACGGTGTGGAATATAGCGGTAAATTTGGACCTATCTCCGTCGCCGCTGCAGCAGCATCCCAGAGCGATTACGAAGACAACCCAACTGACTATGATGCCGAATACTATATGGCTGAGTTAGGCACTTCCATCAAAGGCATTGGCCTGGGCGTGGGTTACGAAATGCTCGGCAGTGATGATGGCATCAAGGGCTTCGTCACCCCGCTTGCCACTTTGCACAAATTCCAGGGCTGGGCAGATAAGTTCTTAGCTACCCCTGCCGGTGGTATTGAAGACATATACTTTAAAGTCACTGGCAGCGTGGCCGGAGTTAAGCTAGCTGCGTTCTACCACGACTTTGAAGCAGATGAGAGCGGCCCCAATGACGACTACGGTGAAGAATTTGATGCCGTGGCTACCTATGCGGTTAACAAAAATCTCTCCGTTCAGCTCAAATATGCGAACTACAACGCGGATGAGTTCTCCTTTGACACAGAGAAGGTATGGTTTAGTGTAATGCTGAATTTCTGATTCGGGTGTCAATCTGAACGACATGTTGCACTGGAGCATAACCCAGGAGCGAGGTATGATCTTCGATCCTGGGTTATCTCTGTGTAGTTATGTTTCCCATGTCAAATTACTTGTACAGCTGGCGTCTGTGATCATGGCGTCTGGCAAAGATCCAATTCGTATCATGCTGGTGGACGATCACCCCGAACGTTCTGCCAGTGTTGAAGAAAAGCTCAAAGCTTCAGGCTTTGAGGTTATTTGTCGCTTGCCGACGGCATCGGGACTGCTATTCCAGATTGAGCAATTACAACCGGACCTGGTGTTGATAGACCTACAATCCCCCGGCCGGGATGTTCTGGAAAGTCTCTCTGTCGTGAACAGTTACAACCCCAAGCCTGTGGTGATGTTTTCAAACGAAGACGACCCGGATTTTATTGAGGAAGCGGTGGATGCCGGCGTGACCGCTTACATGATGGAAGAACTCAATCCACAGAGAGTTAAGCCTGTTATTGATCTGGCCATTGCCCAATTCAAATCATATCAATCTCTGCGCCAAGCCCTGGATGACGCCAGAACCAAATTGGCCAGTCAATCCGTAATAGAAGAAGCCAAGCAGCTGTTAATGGCTCAACACGGTATCAATGAAGACAAGGCACATAAAACCTTGCGCACCCTGTCGATGGATTCCAATCAGAGTCTCCCTGAAGCGGCACGCTCGGTGATAAAAATTCTCGGGGGAACCCGGGGCAAGGGTAAGGACAATGAATAAGATTAACCCCAAGTCTCTCCCCGTTGCGGAAAAGCAGCATCTCAACCTGGGCTACATGCGGCTAAGTGATAGCGCACCGCTGATCGTTGCCCAGGAACTCGGCTTCTACACGAAATACGGGCTCGATGTCACACTGCACCGTGAGGTTTCCTGGGCCAATATCCGTGACAAGCTGATTGCTGGTAGCTTTGATGCTGCGCAAATGCTTGCCCCCATGCCTCTGGTGATCACGCTGGGTGCAACCGGTATTCGCGCCCCAATTGTCACCGGACTGATACTTTCACTGAACGGTAACGGTATCACCCTGGCGCCACCCCTGTGGGAAAAAATGACCGAGCTGTCTGAAAACCCCCTGCAAACAAGGGATGCAAAAGCTACCGCCAATGCTTTTGCCGCGGCACAGCGAGATGGTGGGGAAAAACAACCGTTGACCCTGGCCACCGTTCACCTTTTTTCCACACACACCATTCAACTACGCATGTGGCTCAAGGCCGGCGGTCTCGACCCGGACCACGATGTACGCATTATCGTGTTGCCACCTGAACAAATGGTGGACAGCCTGGCTCAGGGCGTCATCGACGGATTCTGTGTCGGTGAACCCTGGAACAGTATTGCTGTTGCCTACGGTGTCGGCGTTCTGGCCAGCACCGGTTTCGACGTCTGGAATAATGCCCCCGAAAAAGTACTGGGCGTGCTTGAGGACTGGCACACCCATCACCCTGGCACACATCTGAGACTGAGGCTTGCCCTCATGGAAGCCTGTCAATGGCTGGCTGACATGAACAACCGTGAACCCATTATTGAGCTACTTTCGCGACCGGAACACCTGGACCTGCCTGCACACTACCTGCGTCCGTCACTGACCGGGCATATCCCCCAGGGCCGCAGTGACGCCCCGAGAGAGCAGCAGAACTTCCATGTTTTTTCCCGTTACAACGCCGGATTTCCATGGCGCTCACAAGCGGAACTGATTCTGCACCAATGTGAACCCATGCTCGGCAAAACCTTTGATGCCAACCGTATTGCCTCCATCACTCAACAGTGTTTCCGAACGGACCTGTATCGCGAATCTGCACGTTTGCTGGACATGCCTTCCCCGGATAAAGACTACAAATCGGAAGGCTCTCATGATCAACCCTATTTCTTCAGCGAGGATGTAGAGGTCGGCAGCGACCTGATGCTGTCACCTTAACTTTTTGGCCTCCAGCCCTGCACCATGATAGGGCGAACCTCGCACATCACATGCACATATCAATGGCATTTTTGTGCCCCCCCTCTGATCAATCTCGCCCCAGGCCCTTTGTTTACGCGGACTCTGCAAGTTGGCACACTAATTGTATAGAAACTGGTAACAGAGCAATGTCATCGTCGTATTAGCTGCAAAGCTAACTTTACGGGTAAAGAAGCCCCCTACACCAACAATGTAGGCGGGCTTTTTTTATGCATCACGTTTAACGAAGAGGAAGCAGTTCTTATGAAAGTCGAAAAGGGATACTTTACCGGCCGTAAAAAGCCGTCGCTTGTAAAAAGTTTATTCGCCATCTGTGGACTAACACTTGCTGCAATGGGTCACGCTGAAGTGGGTGAGCCCGAAAAGGATGAGCTGAAATTCGGTTTTATCAAACTGACCGATATGGCCCCCATCGCCGTAGCCTATGAAAAAGGCTACTTTGAAGATGAAGGGCTCTATGTCACCGTCGAAGCACAGGCAAACTGGAAAGTTCTGCTGGACGGCGTCATCGACGGTAAGCTGGACGGCGCACACATGCTGGCAGGCCAACCTCTGGCTGCCACCATTGGCTTCGGCACTGAAGCACACATCGTCACGCCCTTCAGCATGGATCTGAACGGCAACGGCATTACCGTCTCCAATGAAATCTGGGAAATGATGAAAGAACACATTCCCATGGAAGACGGCAAACCCGTTCACCCCATCAAGGCTGACTACCTGAAACCGGTGGTTGAGAAATTCCGCTCTGAAGGCAAGCCCTTCAAAATGGGTATGGTCTTTCCAGTTTCCACCCACAACTACGAGTTGCGTTATTGGCTGGCGGCCGGCGGGATTCACCCCGGTTATTACGCACCCCACAAGGGCGACACCAGCGGCCTGATCGATGCAGAAGCCCAGCTTTCTGTTACACCGCCACCGCAAATGCCCGCGACCCTTGAAGCCGGCACCATTTACGGCTACTGCGTGGGTGAGCCCTGGAACCAGCAGGCGGTATTCAAGGGTATCGGTGTTCCCGTGATTACCGACTACGAAATCTGGAAGAACAACCCGGAAAAAGTATTCGGTATGACCAAGGAGTTTACCGAAAAGTACCCGAACACCACTATTCGTGTAGTTAAAGCGCTGCTGCGTGCTGCCAAGTGGCTGGATGAGAACAACAACGCCAACCGTCCGGAAGCCGTAAAAATTCTCTCCCGACCCGAGTATGTGGGCGCGGATTACGACGTGATTGCCAACAGCATGACCGGCACTTTCGAGTATGAAAAAGGTGACAAGCGTGAAGTCCCTGATTTCAACGTATTCTTCCGTTACTTTGCCACCTACCCCTACTACTCGGATGCAGTCTGGTACCTGACGCAAATGCGTCGCTGGGGCCAGATTTCCGAGAAAAAATCCGATGACTGGTATTTTGAAACGGCGAAAAAAGTCTATCGCCCGGACATTTACGCTACTGCTGCCAAGGAGTTGATTGCCGACGGTGTCATGGACGCATCTGACTTCCCTGATTTCGAATCGGAAAGTGGCTTCCGTGCACCACAGACCGAGTTCCTTGACGAGATCACCTATGACGGCAAGCAACCCAACGCCTACTTGGAAAAACTGAGCATCGGCTTAAAAGACGAAACCCTGTAATGGCTCAATAGTTGCAGGTTACTTATTTAAAGCCACACATCCGGCAGGGAAACCTGCCGGATACAACCCTCCAGGAATAATGTCATGACTGAAATAGCGGCCATATTCAGAAATGAACAGGGGAGTTTTGCAATTTCCCCCACCAGATTGCTGCTTCTACTTCGCCACCTGGGAAAAGGTCTCATCCTCCCCGCGGCGGGTATCATTATTTTTCTGATGCTGTGGCAAGGTGTTGCCAACAGTATCATCACCTCGCTGGGACAGTTTCCCGGCCCGGTTCAGGTTTGGGAGCAATCCAAAAACCTTGTGGAAGAACACCAGCGCGCCCGTCAGAAAGAGGCCGATTTCTACAAGCGCCAGGAAGAACGCAATGCCAAAAA
>SBGI01000123.1 GCA_006227015.1 Gammaproteobacteria bacterium | reverse complement strand
AAAGAGCGTATTGCTCGCGGCCAGCCTGTTCACGAGTGGATGAAAGGTGAGCGTCAAAACATCATCGACAAGAAGGCATCAACAGCCGTTCAGCAAATGTTTGCATCAAGCTTCTATATCTCTCCCACGTTCCTGGCGGAATTCAAAGAATTCTGGGATCTGCCTGAGTCTTGGGAACTGCCTGAAGAAGAGCTGGGTACTCCTATGTACGGTGCTCGCATCACCATGGAAATTGGTGACCTGCCCGACGTAAACCCAGTTGTTATGGTAGAAGAATAAGGCAACCTTGTTTGCCGAGATAGGAAGAGCGGGGCCCCGGCCCCCGGTGCCCCGCTCTATCACTTGATGAATTGACAGAACATAAGAGAGTTTAGATATGTCTACTTACACTAAGAAACAGGTCTCTGACCTGGTTAAAGGTGATCTGGACTGGGATACCGTCCACCTGATGCTTTCCATGCCGAAAGATAACGATCGCTACAAGCTGTATATGGAAGTACTTAACGAAAACGTTGACTATGATGACAAAGTCATCCTGGCTCTGGGCCCGCGCCTGAACGTTGTTGAGCGTACTACAGACCAAGAAATCGTTATTAAGTGTGACTGTGGTCACGACTTCGGCGATTACCGCAAAAACTGGAAATTGGGTGCTCTGATCTACGTTCGCGATAGCGAAGAGAAGATGGAACAGATCTACCCTGCCATCATGGCTCCTGACACTACTTGGCAGGTATACCGTGAGTACTACTGCCCATCTTGCGGCACTCAGCACGATGTGGAAGCACCTACTCCTTGGTACCCCGTCATGCACGATATTCAGCCCGACCTGAAGACTTTCTTCGAGTGGCTGGAAATGCCAGCTCCCGCCAAAATTTAATGGTGGTTGCTGTGGGTCCCGACCTTAGGGTCGGGGCCCTTTTTATTTCTGGTAGATATGTTTTTAGAAGTGATGCTGCCAGAGTTGATGAACTCCCGGTGATCAGCTGACTTTTCTTGAGCTAGCAGGGAGACTATACTTTCCCACCTGCCGCCGACAGCGGCTTATCTGTCTGAACAACTAGCCAGAAAACCACTGAACAATAATCAATGGCCTGACTGCTGTTAGAGCCGTAGTTGATATGTATAGAAATTGAGGAAAATACTATGTCTCAAGCTGGACAAGCTAATAATGGCCCGCATTTTTCAATGCAGAAAATCTATCTAAAGCGGAATGAGTATGAGGCGCCTAATGCGGCGACGGTATTCCGCGATGACTGGAAACCGGAAATATCCCTGGATATGGATATTAAAAGCAATACGATCGAAGATGATCGCTATGAAGTACTCCTGACCATCTCTATTTCGGCCCATAATACTTCCAGTAATATGGCTGCCTTCAAGTTGGTTGTTGAGCAGGCCGCACTGTTCATGATCAGCGGATTCTCCAAGGAGCAACTTGAAGAGGCTTTGGGAGCGGCGTGTCCTGCGATCATGTTCCCCTATCTTCGTGAAACCGTTGACCACATGTTGATCAAGGGTGGTTTCCCTCCCCTGTTACTTGCACCCGTCAATTTTGATGCTCTGTATCAGGAGAAAAAAGCGGACAAAGAAGCAAAAAAGAACTAATCCGCACGTAAAAGAAAAAACAGACAAGCCGCCTTTTCAACAGAAGGCGGCTTTTTTTATGTAGATTTCAATCCCGAAAATACTGCGATAGATTAATGAGAGCGCAGTTTGCTTACGCTATCGATAGGAGTGATTTCAGCACTGGGAAGTGGAAGCGAGATATTCCCTTTTGAAAGCAAAGCTTCAAAAGACTGTCGCGAGATCGGCCTGCTGAAGTAATAGCCCTGAAGATACTGGCATCCCGATTGAGATAAATAGCGTGCCTGGTGAATATTCTCGACACCTTCTGCGGTGGCTTTCAGGTTGTAGGAACGACTGAGCATTAAAATCACATCTGCAATTTTAAACAGGCGCTGTTGATCATCGATTTCGGCAATAAAGATTTTATCGATTTTGAGTTTATGGACCGGGAATGCGACCAGCTGGTTAAGAGAAGTAAAACCGCGACCAAAATCATCCAGTGCCAGTGACAAACCCATGGAGTTCAGTGCTTCCAGAACATGCATGCTGCGATCGTCGTGGTCCACGAGTTTAGTTTCAGTAATTTCCAGCTCCAGGTCAGACGGAGAAAGCCCGTGGCTCTTGAGGCATGCATCAATGAAGGCCGGAAGAGATCGGTTGCGGAGTTCCCCGGCAGAAATATTTATTGAGCAGCGAACAGGAGGCAGCCCTCGTTGTCGCCAGTCGCTCAGCATTTCACAGCCTTCACTGATGACCCAGGCATCAATTTCTTTCATCAATCCGCAGGATTCAGCTATCGGCACAAATTCAGCAGGGGAAACATTGCCAAGACTATGACTCTGCCAGCGTAGCAGTAATTCAACGCCAGCCAGTTTGAATTCCTTGGACTCAACATAGGGCTGCAGTTCCAGATGAAACTCGTCATTGAGCAACGCTGTGCGCAGAGCTTCCTGAACCTGGCGCTGCCTTTGAAGGATTTTGGACAGGGTCTTGGAGAAAAAGTGGTAGGTGTGTTTGCCAGAGGTTTTAGCCTGATACATGGCAGCGTCTGCATGACGTATCAGCTCATCGGCATTGAGGGCATCATCGGGATAAGTGGCAATACCTATGGATGCCTGAACATAGAGTTTGTGATTATCGATTTCAACCGGCTGGTGGGTGGACTCGAGAATACGTTCAGCGACTGAAACTGTGGCCATGGTGTCCGTCAGCCCGGACAGTAATATGGCAAACTCATCGCCGGCAAGACGGGCAATATTACTGTTTTCCTCCGGATTGATCACAGACACCAGATCTGTCCCCCGGGTAATCCGCTTGATGCGATTCGCGAATTCTGCCAGAACCCGGTCACCTATCTGGTGACCGTAGTGATCGTTAATCACTTTGAAATTATCCAAGTCGATAAACAGTAAGGCCAGTTTTTTCTGGTCGCGGGCACAGGCTGCAATCGCACTGCTCAGATAGGATTTAAACAGGCGCCGGTTGGCCAAGCCGGTGAGGTTGTCATAAAAGGCCAGGTGCTTGATTTGTGCTTTGGCTTTACTTTCCGCATCAAATACGTTGAACAGTGCGTTGTTCAGCCAGATGACTTCTTCCGCGGTTCCTGCTATATCAAGGGGACTTTTTTCCCCTTTGGCTTTCAATTGGATAGCGTTGGTCAGTGCATTGATGGGCTTGATAAATAGGCGGTGGATAACCAACGCCAAAGCGATCATTGAAATGGCAAAGATAGACATTACTGCATAGGTGAGCAGCTCCCAGTCGATACTGCTCACGACGCTCTGACCGAAAAAACGCACGGCAAGAACACCGGAAAACACCAGTGTGATAAATACAGTAACCAGAATGAAAACAGTGCGGTAGTTCACATTCATGATATTACCCCTTCCTTGGGAAAAATTTGAACTGAGACACAAACATGCTCTTGGCCAATACCAAAACTCTAGAGCATGAAGGATAGACAAATAGGCTAGGTGAAGTCACCCCAAACCGACTGAAGGATGGTGATGGCGATAACTGGAGCCGTTTCAGTTCGAAATATTCTGGGTCCCAGTGTCAGTGGCTCAAAATCATGCTGAATGGCAGTATCGATCTCATCCGGGCTTAATCCACCCTCAGGACCTATCAACAGGGCGACAGAAGAGGGGGTTTCAGCATGTAATTGCTTCAGAGTCTGTTCGCTGCGATGGTGAAGGACCAGTTTTTTATCGGTAGAGATTTCATTCAGCCAGGTTTGCAGACTGGTGGGTTCGTGAATAACAGGAAGCCGGTTGCGGTAACACTGTTCACAGGCACTGGCGACGATGTGTTGCCAATGGCTTAATTTTTTCTCGCGGCGATCATTTTTGAGTTTGACCTCAGTGCGCTCGGTATAAAGTGGTGTAATTTCACTGACACCGGCTTCGGTAGCTTTCTGAATGGCCCAATCCATGCGATCGCCACGGGAGAGCCCAATGCCAAGGTGTATGCTCAGCGGAGATTCGCGATCGACTGCAATGTAATCTAAGATCTGAGCCCGGGCACGTTTACTGCTACAGTCAGTCAGGTGCGAGGGATACTCGCCTCCCTGACCGTTAAAGAGAGTAACCGGGTCGCCATTTTTCAGCCGCAAAACGGCGCCCAGGTGACGGGCGACCTGATCTTCCAGGGTCACTTCTGAGCCAATGGCCAGAGGCTGGTCGGTAAAAACGCGGATTTCACGCATTGGGATCAGCTTTCGGCAAAGCCCAGGTTGCGGCACAACGCCATGCAGGTATCCGCCTGGTTCATGGTGTAGAAATGCAGCCCCGGTGCACCACCGGCTAACAGTGTTTCACACAATTTTGTTACGACCTCCAGGCCAAATGCACGGATGCTGGCACTGTCATCGCCGAACTGTGCGAGCCGCTGGCGAATCCAGCGAGGCACATCAGCACCACAATTGTCAGAAAAACGCACCAGGTTCTGAAAATTGGTGATGGGCATGATGCCAGGAATGATGGGTTGTTCAATTCCCTGCTTTTGACACTGTTCCAAGTAATAGAAATAGGCATCGGGGTTGAAAAAATATTGTGTGATAGCGCGGCTGGCGCCGGCAGCAAACTTTTGTCCGAGCCAGTAAATATCGCGGTCGTAACTCTCGGCTTGGGGATGAATTTCCGGGTAACAGGCCACCAGTAATTCAAAGGCATCACCAAAGTGTTCGCGGATGAATTCCACCAGCTGATTGGCATAAATCAGTTGCGCCATACCACCCATGCCGGAAGGCAAATCGCCACGCAGGGCGACAATGCGCTTGATGCCAGCCGCTTGATAACTTTCCAGCAGGGTTTTTACGGCATCGCGACTATCGCCACCAAAGGATAGGTGAGGGGTGGCCATGGAGCCGGCCTGCTGAATTTCAAAGACGATGTCCCGAGTATGCTCACGAGTAGAGCCGCCGGCACCGTAAGTGACGGAGAAAAATTCCGGTTGAAAGCGTGCGAGCTTCTGATGAGTGGCTCGCAACTTATCCTGCCCCTCCGGGGTTTTGGGCGGGAAAAACTCAAAGCTGAGGTGTTGTTCAGTCATAATATGTCGTGTTCCAGTCATTCAGTGACAGCGAACACAGCTATCAATAGCGATAGCTGTCTTCTTTGAAAGGACCTTCCACAGGTACATTGATGTATTCGGCCTGTTCCTGCTTAAGCTTGGTAATGACACCATTAAATCCGGCAACCATATGGGCGGCAACCTCTTCATCCAGCTTTTTCGGCAGGACCTCGACACGTAGCATCTCGCGTTGGGCATCTGCATCTGCATCGGCAAATTTCTGATCAAAGAGGTGTATTTGCGCCAGAACCTGGTTGGCAAACGAGCCGTCCATAATACGGCTTGGGTGACCGGTGGCGTTGCCAAGGTTTACGAGGCGGCCTTCAGAGAGCAGCAGCAGGTGGTCATTGGCTTCACGATTGCGATAGACCTTGTGAACCTGGGGTTTGATTTCTTCCCACTGCCAGTTTTCTCGCATATAGGCGGTATCGATTTCATTGTCGAAGTGGCCGATATTACATACCACGCAACCGGACTTCAGGGCGGCAAGCACATCGGCATCACAGACGTTGTAGTTGCCGGTACAGGTCACCACCAGATCCGTCGTTGCCAGCAGGTCGGCGTTGACGCCCTGACCGGGATCACCGTTTTTGTAGGGGGAGACCACCTCGAAGCCATCCATACAGGCCTGCATGGCGCAGATGGGGTCAATTTCAGTCACCTTGACGATCATGCCTTCCTGACGCAGTGATTGGGCGGAACCCTTGCCGACGTCACCGTAGCCAATTACCAGGGCTTTTTTACCTGACAACAAATGGTCTGTGGCACGTTTGATGGCATCGTTGAGACTGTGGCGACAACCGTACTTGTTGTCATTTTTGGATTTGGTGACCGAGTCGTTCACATTGATGGCAGGAACTTTCAGTTCGCCTTTTTTCAGCATGTCGTAGAGGCGATGAACACCGGTAGTGGTTTCCTCGGTAATGCCGTGGACATTCTTCAGCACCTCGGGATACTTCTCATGGAGCTTGGCCGTGAGATCGCCACCGTCATCCAGGACCATGTTCGCATCCCAGGGTTTGCCGTTGTCCAGAATCTGCTGTTCCAGGCACCAGTCGTACTCTTCTTCCGTTTCACCTTTCCAGGCAAATACAGGGGTGCCGCTGGCGGCAATGGCGGCTGCAGCATGATCCTGGGTGGAGAAAATATTACAGGACGTCCAGCGAACTTCCGCGCCCAGCGCTTCCAGCGTCTGAATCAGCACGGCGGTCTGGATAGTCATGTGGATACAGCCGAGAATTTTTGCACCCTTAAGAGGCTGCTCGGCACTGTATTTATCGCGCAGTGCCATCAGTGCCGGCATTTCCGTTTCGGCAATGGCAATTTCACGGAAACCCCACTCGGCGAGGCTGATATCGGCAACTTTGTAGTCTTTCATCGTGGTCATGGATTCGTTCCTTTCGCAGTGTGGCGTTACAGCGCTGTCTGAAGAGCAGCAGCTTTGTCTGTTTTTTCCCAGGTGAAGTTTTCCAGTTCCCGGCCAAAGTGGCCGTAGCTGGCTGTGGGGCGGTAAATAGGTCGCTTCAGATCAAGCATCTCGATCAGTCCGCGGGGGCGCAGGTCAAAATGTTCGCGAACGAGGCTGGCAATTTCGTCGTCGCTGAGTTTGCCGGTTCCAAAGCTATTGATGCTGATGGAAGTGGGTTCTGCGACGCCGATGGCGTAAGACACCTGAATTTCACAGCGCTCGGCAAGCCCCGCAGCAACAATGTTCTTCGCTACATAGCGACCGGCGTAGGCGGCAGAACGGTCAACCTTGGAAGGGTCCTTGCCTGAAAATGCGCCGCCGCCATGGTGTGCCATGCCGCCATAGGTATCGACAATAATTTTACGTCCCGTGAGGCCGCAGTCCCCCATGGGGCCGCCGATAATGAACTGACCGGTGGGGTTGATGTGGTACAGGGTGTCGCTGTGCAACCACTCTTCCGGCAGCACGTGTTTGATGATTTCCTCTCGCACGGCTTCCTGCAGATCAGGCAGAGAAATATTCGGCGCATGCTGGGTGGATAAAACCACAGCATCAACGGCCACCGGTTTGCCATCGGCATAACGCAGGGTCACCTGACTCTTGGCATCGGGGCGCAGCCAGGGAAGAACACCGCTTTTGCGCAGGTGAGCCTGCCGCTCTACCAGGCGGTGGGCGTAATAAATCGGTGCCGGCATCAAGACATCGGTTTCGTTGGTGGCATAGCCAAACATCAGTCCCTGGTCGCCGGCACCCAGATCTTTAGCGTCCGCTTCATCAACCCCCATGGCGATATCGCCGGACTGCTTGCCAATGGCGTTGAGTACCGCACAGGAGGCACCGTCAAAGCCAACTTCGGAACTGTCGTAGCCAATATCGAGAATGACGCCTCGGACAATGTCTTCAAGATCCACATAGGTATTGGTGCGAACCTCACCGGCAATGATGGCCATGCCGGTCTTCACCATGGTTTCCACAGCGACCCGGGAGTGCGGGTCATCGCGGAGAATAGCGTCCAGTACGGCATCGGATATCTGGTCCGCCATTTTATCGGGGTGGCCTTCAGAGACTGATTCCGAGGTGAAAATACTGTATCTCGACATAATCAATGTGTCCTTTTCATGCTGATCAAAAAGCTATCGGCCGGTGTCGGCCGCAACTGTAGGTTTAAAGAATTGTCGCAACTGGATCTGGAAACCATTGCGCTGCGCCAGAAACAGGCTTTCGCCTTCATGTAAGCCAGCCGCGTTAGCCCAATAAGAGAGGTCTTCGGGGTCAAAGCCCAGCCACTGGTCACCACAGGACTCCCGCGCCCAGCTCTGGTCGTGGTGGCAGAGTTCCGTTACCAGCAGTGCGCCACCGGGCTTTAACAATAGCGCCAGGTCAGAAAATATTTTTGCCGGGTCTGGGGTGTGGTGAAGCACCATATTCAGGGTGATGCAGTCAGCACTTAACCCCTGGGACAGGGCCAGTTCTGTATCACCGTGAAGTAATTTCACGTTGTCCAGCTGCTGCTCATTTACCAGCTGTCTGGCCCGATCGAGCATTTCCGCCGAATTGTCCAACGCAGTTACCTGTTTAAAGCGGCTTGCCAGGGCTGGCAGAAAGCCACCTTCACCGGGACCGACTTCCAGAACATGCTGTCGGCTGACAGGTGTGGCATCCATGAGTTCGGTGGCGGGTTCACCATACTGGTCAAAACTGGCGATCAAATCCTGGTTGGCATGAAAGCGCGCAGCATTTTGCCTGAAGAAGTCCTGTGAGGCCTCGGTGCGTTCGCGGTGAACCTGTTGAATGCGTTGTTGAATGGCGGAGGGGATGCAGAGTTGGTCTACCGCGCTGAATAAGGCGAGCTGGAAATCCCTGCCGCCGGTACCCTCCACGGCGGGGGCGCGGCGGTAAAAAATACTGTTGCCTTCTCGACGTGTTGCGACCAGGCCGGATTTAGCCAGAACCTTGAGGTGATGGCTCATTCCCGATTGCCCAATATCGAAGATCTGGCTGAGCTCCAGCACCCCGTAGGCGTTTTGACGCAAGACACGCAAAATTTCCAGACGCAGGCCATCCCCGGCGGCCTTACAGTAGGCAGCCAGTTCGCTGGCATCTGGCAGGGGCTCAGATGGCTCGGATTTCAGCAGTGCATGTTGCATAGTGCGGCACCTTATCACAGCAGGCAATCTATATCAAAATATCTTGATATAGCTAAAAGGCGCCGACTGGCTGTTTACTGGGCAGCGCGAGTACGAGAAAATAGCGCCCCTTTTGAAACCCCCGACCTATCCTGCAGGAGCAAGCCCCCGATGCATTCCAGACGTGATCTCGCCAACGCCATTCGTGCACTGAGTATGGACGCTGTTCAACAGGCCAATAGTGGTCACCCCGGTGCCCCAATGGGTATGGCGGATATCGCCGAAGTGCTGTGGAATGATTACCTGGTACATAACCCCTCCGATCCTGCCTGGGCGAATCGCGACCGCTTTGTGCTGTCCAACGGTCACGGCTCGATGCTGTTGTATTCCCTGCTGCATCTAAGTGGTTACGACCTGCCCCTGCAGGAATTGAAAAATTTCCGTCAGTTGCACTCACGTACCCCTGGTCACCCGGAATATGGCTATGCTCCCGGTGTTGAAACCACTACCGGGCCATTGGGTCAGGGAATCAGCAATGCCATCGGCATGGCGCTGGCAGAAAAAATTCTGGCGGCGCAGTTCAATCGCCCCGGTCATGACGTGGTGGATCATTACACCTACTGTTTCCTGGGTGACGGCTGCCTGATGGAAGGTATTTCCCATGAAACCTGCTCCCTGGCCGGTACCCAGAAGCTGGGCAAGCTGATCGCGTTCTACGATGACAATGGCATCTCTATCGATGGTGAAGTCGAAGGCTGGTTCACAGATAACAC
>SBGI01000083.1 GCA_006227015.1 Gammaproteobacteria bacterium | reverse complement strand
GCAGCCACAAGGTTTTCCGCGGGAACGGAAAGTGCCGAACTGAAAACCGAGGCGCGCAAGCTGGTGGCCCTGATGCGCCAGACCCGAGCCAGGGCGGTGGCGGAAAGCCTTTCTCTTGGTATCGTCACTCTGCCCGAGAATAATTCATATCAAGTGCTGCCGGGCGGCATGAAGGTGGAGCTGCCGGAGAAAGTAAGCCTCTACATTGACCCTGCCAACCAAGATGTGACGACTACCCGCCCGGGGATTTTTTTCTATCCCGACGGCTCATCCAATGGTGGCTTGCTTACGTTGTCATCCGACAACGGAAGTTGGCAGCTGTCCGTGAACTGGCTGACGGGGGAGGTGGCCATTGTTGAGCAGTAGCCGCCGCCGGGAGAAGGGCTTTTCATTGCTGGAAGTGATTGTGGCACTGGCCATTTTGGGTATATGTGTCACCGTTGTGCTGCAGATTATGTCCAGTGTGTCGACGGCAGCTCGGGTAACGGATGATTACGCGCAGGCGCTAGCCATTGCGGAAACCCAAATGGCACTGTTGATTGCCCAGGAAAACCATGCCGGTACCGATACCGGCAAGGTGGGCGACCAGTACCGTTGGCGTAGCAGGATCAGCGAATACAAACCGTCGACGGACAACCGCCTGTTCAATAACAACGGTTTTATTGATCCGGAAAATGTCTACCGCCCCTATCACTACAACGTGGAAGTGACTTGGGGAGGGTACCGCAAACGTAAACTTGAACTTTCCACCATTCGCCTGGGAGTGACGCAGTGAACTGGCGCCATTCCAACCGGGTGGTGGGTTTCACTCTGGTGGAATTGCAGGTGGCACTGTTGCTGGTGTCACTGATCGCGGTGTTGATGATTGGGGCATTGCGGGTTTCTACTCAAACTTGGGACAAGGTCACTGCCAAACAAGATGTAGCCGAGCACCGTTTGCTGGTAGCCAATCTGTTGCGTAAGCAGTTGGGCAATATGCGCTTTTTTCGGGTGCGTACAGACAATAGTGAATTGATTTCGACCTTTATGGGGAATGAGCGCTCGGTGCATTTTGTGGCGCCGTTTCCCACTTTTCGCAACGACGGTAGCCTTTATTGGTGGTCGCTGAAAACTATCTGGAATGATGAGACAGATCATTACCAACTGGTTATGGACTACCTGCCCTATCTGCCGGGAGAAACAGTATTTCTGGATGACGAGGGGGCGCCCTATTATGACGATCAGGAGTTCCGTGAAGACCGCGAGCCAGAAGACCTGCAGGTTTCTCGGCTGATTATCTCCGATGATGTGGTGTTGGGTGAGCTGCGCTATTACAGCCGCGACCAGCAGGGTGTTGAAGGCTGGGAGGACGAATGGGAAAACAGCACCCGCACACCTCTGGTGGTCCAGCTGCAGCTGACGGAGGTGGATGGTGAGGGCAACGAATTTGAATTACCAGAAATTGCCATAGCGCCGCGGTTTGCCAGCCAGGAGCTGTTTGCCGGAGACCAGCAATGATGGCCCGTAAAATAGCCCTGTGCAGTATTCCGGCGGCGGGATTTGCCCTCGTATCGGTCCTGTGGTTAATCGTACTGTTGTCGGTGATTGCCATGGGGCTGTCCTATACCAGCCGTCAGTCGACTCAGGCGATGATTTCCCTGGTGGGGGGCACCCAGGCACGTTATCTGGCAGAGGGTGGGGTGCAGTTGGTCATCATGAATCTATTGTCCCGTGATGCTACACAAAGGTTGTTGGCGGATGGCGAGACCATTGATGTGGAATTGCCCGGTGGTCATGTGGAAGTCACAGTCAGTGATGAAAATGGCAAGGTGGATATTAATGCCGCCAGGGAGCCGTTGCTGGCCAGATTGTTCTACAGTCTCGATGTCGAGCAGGAAATTGCCGATGCGCTGGCGGACGCCATCGCTGACTTTCGGGATGAAGATGATTTGACTCGGCTCAATGGTGCAGAAGATACAGATTACCTGGCAGCAGGCAGGCTGGAGGGGGCCAAGGATGCACCGTTTACCAGTGTTGAAGAGTTGCAGCAGGTGCTGGGGATGACCCCGGAAATTTATCGTGCAGTACTGCCTTATGTCACCATTTACTCGCGGCACCAGGGAATCAATCCCGAGGTGGCGTCGTTACAGGTGCTGACAGCGGTCTCCGATGACTCACCGATGACCCTGGAAAGTTACATTCAGCAGCGCCGCATGAACCACCGCGATAACCTACCCATGCCATCGCCACCAGTGATTGATCGGCAGTTTCTGTCCCGTACCCGAGGGGTGACTTACAGCCTGACGGCGGCAGGTATCACGGAATCAGGTCAAGAGTCAGGCATGAGTACCACTGTGCGCCTGCGCCGGGGCCGTAACCGCATGTCCATTGAAACTATCGACTGGCAGCCTTTTATCGAGCGCAACGATCGTGAATGGGCAGCTGCTGAGGCCGAGCTGGTTGGTGGGGAGGAAGATGAAGGTGCTCAGAAGTAGAAGTAAAGGCGGCTTGTCGTTACTTGGGATTTTCTCTAGATCTCTTGAGTCCGTGCCGGGGCGTGATACTCTGGCAAGAAGAAATGTCGGGAACCGTCTTCGGTCATGGAATTAAAGTCACAACAGCAGAGCATGGACCGGCTCAGAGAGCTCTGGGACTGGTGGGTGGGCGAACTGCGTGATGCTGCTCCCGGTCCCGTCATTCGTTTTTTTGCCCGACAATCAACAGTACTTAATATCCATGTCGAGCAAAAAGTTGCCCGTTTCCAGTTGTCAACGGACAAGAGCGAGCGACTGTTGGGCGTGATAGACCTACTGGGTAGTGATGAGCCGGAGCTGCAGGCGTTCCGGGAAGATACGCTGCGAGATCTGCCGGCAGGGCTAAATGTAAACATCACTCTGTCGGCTGACCAGCTACTGGTCAGCGGCCAGTTCCTGCCAATGGCAACCGAGGCCAACCTGGGTAGTGTGCTTGGCTTTGAAATTGATCGCCTTACTCCTTTTCCGAGAGGGCAGGCGGTTTTCGGTTACCAGGTTGCCGGGCGTTACCCAGAACATGAACAGTTACACGTCAAACTCTATGCGTTGCCGCGCCGCGCCCTGGACCACCTGCTGGAGAAGTTGCGGATTTTGGGTTTAGCCCCGGAAGTATTGTTTCCGGAGGTGCTTGCGCCGGTAGCTACCCTAAACTTGTTGCCCCTCGATATTCGCCCGGAAATTGAGCCGTTATGGAATGGCCGGGCTAAACAATTGGGCCTACTGGTGCTGGCATTGTCTGCCGCGTTGCTTATATACCCTCTAATCCAACTCAATCAGCAAATTACCCGTCTGGAAGAAGGCGTCGCGGAAGTCCGCGAACCGGCAACCGTGGTGGGCAATAAACAATCTCTGCTGGCCTCTCGCCTGGCTGCTCAGGACACTCTGGTGGCTCGCAAAAATCACGAGGCGTCCAAGCTGGTGATCGTTCAGGAAGTGACCAGTTTGATGCCGGACAACACTTGGGTTTCTCGCCTCAGGGTAAGCCCGGAGGGTATCAACCTACAAGGGGAATCCAGTAAGGCATCTGACCTTATCGAGTTGCTGGAACGGTCCGAACAGTTCCAGAACGTTCAGTTTGTCTCGCCCATTACAGCCAATCCCTCCACAAATATGGAGCGATATGAAATCAAAATGGAATTGGCGGGAGCAGAGAAATGAATCAGTTTTCTCCAGCCACCAGCCGTTTTGTCGCGCTTTCAGTGCTGTTGCTGTTAATTTTGTTTGTTGTTGTCTATGTTTTCCTGCCGTTGGGTCGGCTTTACGGAGAAAAAAGTGAGGAACTTAGAATCCTCGTGGACCAGAAACAACGTTTCGAATATCTCATTGCCAACGAGGACAACATCAACGCCGAACTGAAGCGGATTGATGAACTGGGCAGCGACGGAGATCTGTTCCTTGCCGGGAATAAGAAATCCATAGCCTCTGCTAACCTTCGTGAATTCATAAATGAGGCGGTGAAACGCAGTGGAGGACAACTGGTCAGCAGCCAGGATTACGAGGCAGAACCGGTTCCTTCGGCTACGCCCATTGGTTTGCGTCTTCAGGTCAGCGGCGAAGTACAGAATTTGGTGGATTTGCTGTACGAGCTGGAAAGTGCCCGACCGGTTATTTTTATCGATGAATTGTCGGTGACGAGTTCTTCCAGTCGGGTTCGTTCTTCCAGGGCAAATTTGCGTGACTCAAGAAGGCGCGCGACCAGTACCAACTTCAGTAGTCTGGATATACGCATGGATGTGGTGGGCTATCTGGCGGGAGAGGCCAAGTAATGGCCACCTCAAAAAATAATCCCCTGATTCGTATGCTAAAGGGCGCCACGTTGTTCTTACTTGTTGCCCTTGTGGCGGAAGTTGTCTGGTTTGGTTTGTTGGTTTCGATTTCCGATGGCAACCGGAGAGCGACCCAAAGTTATAACGTGCAGCCACCGGCTATTGTCCCAATGGCCTCACGTGAATCCTTTGACGAGTCGGTGGAGCGTTCACTATTCAGTTGGAATCGTCGTCCTAAAGCAACAGAACAACAGTCCGTCAGCGATGAGGGCCTGCCGTCGAAGTGGCTCTTGACGGGGGTTGTCAACACTGGCACAGCCACTTACGCTATATTCAGTGACGTGGATGGCAAACAGCGGTTGCGGCTTGAAGCGGGCATGTATTTGGAAAAGTGGAAGTTGGAATCGATAACCGCTGAGCAAGTGACGCTCTCGGATGGGGATGAAACAGAAGTCTTTTATCTGCGGGAAACAGGGCAGGAACAAAAAACCCTACCTCGCAGTTCCCGAAAAGACGAAGGGGAAGAATCAGACTAACAGTCCACCGCCATACAAGCAGAAATGGACTGTACAAAAAAACGTAAAAAAGGAAGCAATGCAATGAGATACGTCTTTGGCAAGTGCTTGGCTGTGGGATTACTGTCTATTTCCACCCTTTCCTGTTCGACGACACAGGCGCCGCAATCAGCGTCGACGGCCCCCCCGGCAACCAGCAAGCCCAAAGCAGAGGTACTAAAGCCAGCTTCTGTTGAAGTTTCAGGACCTCTGACGACTCTCAAAGAGCGTGAAGAAATCCCTCTCAAAGAGGTCTACCCCGGCAGTGGCGGCTTCGTAAATTCCTCTCGGGGCGGAGCTCCGAACGACTCCGAAGGTGAAGTTACTCTAAATTTCCAGAACTCCCCCATCTCCGAAGTGGTCAAGACGATACTCGGCGATATTCTGGGGCTCAACTATGCAATCAACGAAGCGGTCACCGGATCAGTATCCATGCGCACCGCTCGACCAGTATCCCAGGATGCCTTGATCCCGGTATTGGATAACCTGTTGCGCATGAATGGCGCCGCTATTATCAAAACCCAGGACTTTTACGAAGTCGTGCCTATTGACGAGGGGGCAATATCCGGGTTGACACCCTCCACCCGTTTGAGTGCAGATCGTGGTTACCAGATGCTGGTGGTGCCACTTCAATATATTGGTGCCAAAGAGATGGCCCGAATCCTGGAACCGGTCAAATCTGGCAAGGCGGTGGTACAGCCGGATGAGTTTCGCAACATGCTCACCCTGGCGGGGACCCATGGCGAACTCTTCAATCTTCGTGAAACCATAGCCATTTTTGATGTGGACCAGTTAAAAGGTATGTCTGTTGGCCTGTTCCGCATGCAGAACGTGGACGCCTCTACCATGTTGTCCGAGTTGCAAACCATTTTTGGCGACACCGCGAGCGGTCCTCTGGCTGGTCTGGTTCGCTTTACGGTAATGGAGCGCCTCAACGCGCTGCTGGTGATCACGCCTCAGAAAAAATATCTGGAAGATGTTGAAACCTGGGTGCGTCGTCTAGATCAGGCAGAAAACCCTCACGGCATGAACATGTATGTCTACTACGTGCAAAATGGCAAAGCGGAGAACCTGGCTGACCTGCTGAACCAGTTGTTTGAAGGTAAGCGTCGTAGCGCCGTGGCCATGGCTCAACGCAAGCCCACTCCTTCACCAGCGCAACCCGCGGCAGAAGGTGAGGAAGCCGCTCCCCCTTCACGGGCGAATGAGCAGGTATCCAGCATCGAAGTTGGTGATGTGACTATCATTCCCGATGCTGAAAACAATGCCTTGTTGGTGCTGGCTACTCCTACGGACTATGCCGAAGTGGAAAAAGCCATGCAGAAGTTGGATGTACTGCCAATGCAGGTATTGGTAGAAGCTTCCATCGTCGAGGTAACCCTGGATAACGAGCTGCAATACGGATTACAGTGGTTCATGAAAAACACTCATGGCAAGTATGGCGGTCTTGGGGGCCTGAACATTCCCAACAATGCAGGCAATCCACCGGGTATCCCGACCTTGTCAGGTGCATTGACTGATCCAGCCAACTTTACCTATGCAATTTTTGACGCCGCGGGGACTCGTGCACTACTGAACGCGGTATCTGGAGATAGCCGTCTGGATGTACTTTCATCGCCCTCGCTGATGGTGCTGGATAACCAGACTGCGACTATTCGCGTGGGTGACCAAGTGCCGATTCGTACGTCGGAAACGTCAAATATTAGCAGCGGTGAAATTGTCGACGATGAATTCCGCTCCAATATCACCAGCCAGATCCAGTATCGGGACACAGGCGTTACTCTGGAAGTGACCCCCAGGGTCAATGCCGGCGGTATGGTGATGCTTGATATCACCCAGCGTGTAGATGATGTGGATGAGACAGTGACGTCCAATATCGATTCTCCAACCATCCTCCAGCGTGAAATCACCACCAGTGTCGCTGTGCAGAGTGGAGAAACTATCGTGCTGGGAGGTTTAATTCGCGAGAATAAAGAGAAGTCCGACAACGGCATTCCCTTCCTCAAGGACATTCCCATTGCGGGTTACCTGTTCAAGGGCGAACGGACCAGTTCAAGTAAAACCGAACTGGTGGTGATGATTACCCCCAGTGCGGTGGCGAACCCGCAGGAAGCTCGGCAGGTTACCGAAGAGTACAAGTCAAAACTGCAGGGTGTGGATCTTTCGGCATTTAAATAAACGAGTAAATATGTTCAGAAGGCCACAGTTTATCTGTGGCCTTTTTCATTGTTTAGACGTCATCATCTTTCCATCAAATATTTTTTTATGCGGCTTTTTGACAACTTTGACCTCTGGATATAGTTGAGATAGCCAGCAATTCTCGGCCGGAGACAAAAATTCTTTAGGTTTTTCTCGACCGTTTGTCCGATTAATTGGCCGCTTGGTGCCTTTGGGAATAGGTATTCACCATCTGCGTCTCATTGCCGGTGTGATATACGCCTCAAAGAAATTGTGATCCACATCACAACTCTGCTGATCAATCTTTATACATTACTTTAAGTTTGTTGTGAGCTGTTATGGGAATTGTTAGCTATTTCATGCAGTTGCTGTAGGAAAATGCCGACTGGCAAGGTGCGTGCTTATTAACTAAAAATAAACCCGCAGCTTCGAAAAGGCACAGCTTTGCCACGGAAGAGTAGTTGTAGCTCATCTCCTGGCAGGCTTCGCAAAGTTACAGGTCTTTCTAATTTCCAAAGACGGCTGAACTCCCGAAAAGCTTCAAATAACAGTTTGGGGTGGGTAGTTCTTGTTGTTTATCCCTTATACGACTCTCCAACCAACCCTTCACTGTTAATCGAATTTGGGGTGCGATCAATAGCGGCATGGAAGCAATGCCGTAGCTTGATTGCCCCTTTGTTGCGGTTGCGGGCGCCGATGCTCGTGTTTGGGAATTGTTGCTGAAGCGGGAACTTCAGGAGGAGTTGGGAAATGAAATCGTTAAAAGATGTCTTGCTAGGAAAACAGTGGGTTATTCCGCTTTTTGCATTAGTGGGTATATCGGGTGGTGCTGCATTGGCAGATCATTTGCTCTCCCACGGAGATGTTGAACCACAGTCAGGTTTTGAAATAGAAGGCAACTTGGAGGTTGGCGATTTCCCCAATGCAGAAAACCCCGCTCAGGGCGTAATAGATTGGGCTAATGCGTATGCAAAATCCGGTGGAGATGCACTATTGATAGCAGATCCCCATTCTGACTCTCAGGTCGACCCTTCAGTCTTTATTCAAGGAGGAAAGTTTAAAGATCCCGCAGGGTGGACGATAGGGGCGAGTCAAGTTGGTGGTTCTCAAGTCGAATTGACGAATGTTATGGCATGGGCCGTTGCCCCTGGTGACTTGGGCGACGCCCCAACAAAACCTGAAGATGAACTCTTGATTTTAGCCGGGGAGCGGACAAAGGATGAGGGCACATTCGCTTTAGATTTTGAAGTTAATCAGGTTCCTTGGGCCTGTGAGTACATTGATGGTGTTTGTCATGGGGGGCCAACCAGAACTGTAAATGATATCTTGGTTGGTTTTGAGCTCTCTGGAAACCCAGACGACCCGCAACAAGATCTACAAGTGCTGATTGCTGTCTATGATCCTAATAATACCTTGGACAATAATGTTTGTGAGGTGATTCCTGGGTCTGGAAATGTAGACGATCAGATACTTAAAGGCACGGACCCATGTCCGACTTACGGTGACAATAATAACTTCACTGGTTTTTACTACAGATATTTATCCAATGCTGAAATCTTGCCGAACTCGGGTTACGGCGTAGCAACGATGAATGCCGCTCCTGTAACTGAATTAGGTACGGGCTTTCCTGGTGGATACACTTCATACAATGAGAGTGGTGCGGATGACGGAATAATCAATGAATTTGAATTCTTCGAGGCAGCGATCGATTTGGGGGCCTTGGGAGTTGATGTTGGTTGTCCTGGATTTGGTTCCGTGCACGCAAAGAGTCGTGCTTCTCTCGCGCCGACCGCAGATATTAAAGACTTGTCTGGCCCTGCACCTCTCCCTGTCGAATGCTATATCAACGTTTTCAAATACTATGATAAAAATGCCAACGGCACATTTGATGGCATAGATGTTGGTTTGCCAGGTTGGACGATCAACTTAAGAAATCAAGCTGACAATGCGCTTGTCGCTACCTTGGATACAGCTAATGATGGTACCGGTACCTTTGAGGCTGTAGCTGACGGTACTTATAAAGTTGAAGAAGACTGTACCGGAGAAGGTTCGCAGTGGGCGCAAACTGAACCTACAGCGACTGCGTTAACAAACGCTGCTTGTGGTACTGGAAAATACGAAAATCTGACGATTGATATCGACAATAAAACAGCTTCTCTCAACTTTGGTAATACCGAGTTAGGCAAGCTTGTCATACGCAAAAAATCTATCGGTGGAAGTGACACATTTAACTACGATACTGATGTGGTTGATGGGGATACGGATGCTACCAGCGACGTTTCAATTAATTCCACAGAAGATAGTTTTGTAGCGGCAACCACTATTGAGGGTTTGTTGCCCGGAACGAACTACAATGTCAATGAGCTGGATCCCGGGATTTTGTGGGATCTGACTTCAGCAAGCTGTACCCTTGAAGGTGGTGGTTCAGGTAATTCAGGTGGCAATAACAGCTTGACGCTTTCAGGCGTAATTATTGAGCCTGGTAAAACCACAACCTGTGATTTTGTGAACACCAAGCGTGGTCTGCTGAAGGTGGTTAAAAACACCGTGGGTGGTACTGGCACCTTTACCATCAACAACAATGGTATTGCCGGTCTGTCTAC
>SBGI01000310.1 GCA_006227015.1 Gammaproteobacteria bacterium | reverse complement strand
CGGGAAGATCGGGGGCTGACCAATGAGGAGCTGCACAAGTGCACCTACCATGTGCATATACCCTCGAATCCGGAATACAGCTCTTTAAATCTTGCTGCCGCTGTACAGGTGCTCTGTTACGAAGTGCGCATGGCATCCCTCGCAAATGCCGACGGTAAACTGCCACCTCTAAACGAGTGGGATGTGCCGCCAGCTCGCGCGGAAGATCTGGAAATGTATTTTCAGCACCTTGAGCAAGCGCTGGTGGACATCGGTTTCCATAGCCGGGATAACCCACGTCAGACCATGGCCAGGCTGCGCAGGCTGTACAGCAGGATCCGGTTGGATGAGATGGAGTTGTCCATTTTGCGGGGTGTGTTGACCGCGATGCAGAACCTTGCCCATAAAATGCGACAGCTCACCCAGGAGAAGTCCGACAAGCCCGGTGATTCACAGTTCTAATCCCTACTAAAAAAGTATGTTATTTACTTGACTAAAATAGTAGGTTATTGGATAATCCCAGCATGTATTTGGTGAATTGAGCGAGTGAGAGCAACGCTATGCGCCTGACAACTCGAGGTCGTTATGCCGTGACCGCCATGCTGGATTTGGCTCTGCATGGTGATGAAGGTCCCATAAGCTTGGCGGATATATCGCAGCGCCAGGAAATTTCGTTGTCCTATCTGGAGCAATTATTTGCCAAGTTGCGCCAGAAAGAACTGGTGAGCAGTGTCAGAGGACCTGGCGGCGGCTACCGGTTATCCCGGGACTGCGAAGCTATCAATGTTGCTGAGATCATTGATGCTGTCAATGAATCGATTGATGCAACCAGCTGTAACGGCAAGGGCAACTGCCAGAATGGTGGTGTCTGCCTCACCCATTACCTTTGGGATGATCTCAGTCAGCAGATTCACCGCTTTCTTAGCGGGATCACACTGGACAGTCTGGTACAGCAACAGGAAGTGCGCCCGGTAATGTTGAGTGGTGAGGAGTAAAAAAGGGTTCTGTCAATCGTGAAAACCTATCAGGAGTAACTGAATGAAACTGCCGATCTATCTGGACTATTCTGCAACCACACCGGTTGACCCTAGGGTTGCCGCGAAGATGGCTGAATGTCTGACTACTGAGGGCAATTTCGGTAATCCGGCCTCTCGTTCGCATGCCTTTGGCTGGCAGGCGGAAGCGGCTGTTGAAGAGGCGAGGGAGCAGGTGGCGGCACTGTTGAACGCAGACCCCAGAGAGATTGTCTGGACTTCTGGTGCCACGGAAGCAGATAACCTAGCTATCAAGGGCTGTGCCCATTTCAATCAGAAAAAAGGCAAGCACCTCATTACCTCCAAAATCGAGCACAAAGCAGTGCTCGATACCTGCCGCCAGTTGGAGCGGGAGGGTTATGAAGTCACATATCTCGACCCGGACACCGAAGGGCTGATCCAGCCAAAAGCTGTGGCCGAGGCGATTCGTGAAGACACTACGCTGGTGTCGCTGATGCACGTCAATAACGAGATTGGCACCATCAATGACATTGCAGCAATTGGCGAAATCTGTCGTGAGCACAAGGTTTATTTCCACGTTGACGCCGCCCAGAGTGCTGGCAAGGTAGCGATAGACATGGAAACCATGAAGGTGGACATGATGTCGCTGTCTGCCCACAAAATATACGGACCCAAGGGTATCGGTGCTTTGTATGTACGCCGTAAACCCCGGGTCCGGATTGAGGCACAGATGCACGGCGGTGGCCATGAGCGCGGTATGCGTTCGGGAACCTTGGCTACACATCAAATTGTTGGTATGGGCGAAGCTTTCCGTATTGCCGGAGACGAGATGGCAGAAGAAAATCAGCGTGTTCTGGCGTTGCGCAATCGCCTTTGGCACGGCATATCCGATATGGAGGCTGTTCACCTGAATGGTTCTCTGGAGCAGCGTGTGGCGGGAAACCTGAATGTCAGTTTTGCCTATGTAGAGGGCGAGTCTCTGATCATGGCGCTCAAGGATTTGGCTGTTTCCTCAGGTTCTGCCTGCACTTCGGCAAGTCTTGAACCCTCTTACGTGTTGCGCGCGCTGGGACTGGATGATGAATTGGCGCATAGCTCCATTCGCTTTTCCATCGGCCGGTTTACGACGGCTGAAGAAATTGATTACGCCATAGACCGGGTGCGAGAAGCCGTGAATAAATTACGGGAATTATCTCCACTCTGGGATATGTATAAAGACGGCATCGACCTGAGTCAGGTCGAATGGGCCGCTCACTAACGTTGAGGAGTTAAATTATGTCTTACAGTGACAAAGTGCTAGATCACTACGAAAGTCCCCGCAACGTTGGCAAGCTGGATGACAAATCCAGCAATGTTGGCACGGGGATGGTTGGCGCTCCGGCCTGCGGTGATGTAATGCGCCTGCAAATTCAGGTCAATGATCAGGGGGTCATCGAAGATGCCAAGTTCAAGACCTATGGCTGTGGATCTGCCATTGCCTCAAGTTCACTATTGACCGAGTGGGTCAAGGGCAAAACCCTTGAGCAGGCGGAAGAAATCAAGAACACCCAGATTGCCGAAGAATTGGCACTGCCGCCGGTAAAAATCCACTGTTCTGTGCTGGCAGAAGATGCGATCAAGGCCGCCGTCAGGGATGTTCGCCATAAACGTGGTGAACAGACAGACTAACACCGATAGACAACTGGAAAGAGCAGGAGAGAAATAATGGCAATTACCATGACCCAGGCAGCTGAGCAGCATATCACCAGGCACCTTGCTCACCGGGGACACGGTATTGGTATCCGTCTTGGCGTAAAAACCACGGGTTGCTCCGGGTTGTCCTATGTTCTCGAGTTTGTCGATGACCAGCAGCCCGAGGACACAGTTTTTGATTGCGGTGACGCAAAGCTGTTTGTGGATCCCAAAAGTCTCGCTTACCTGGACGGTACAGAGCTGGATTTTGTGAAAGAAGGCCTCAATGAGGGTTTCCAGTTTAATAACCCCAATGTCAAGGAAGAGTGCGGCTGCGGCGAGAGCTTCCACATATAGGTGGCAGTGAGCCTGACAGGACATCCGCGCCTTTTTGATATCTCGGTCGGAGCTGTTTTCCGTGGAAATTTCTGACAATTTTTTTGAAATCTTTGGGCTGCCCGTCAGTTTTGATCTCGACATGAGTCTTCTGTCTGATCGCTACCGCACCATGCAGCGACAATTCCATCCAGATAAATATGCCGGTAAGTCTGCCAGGGAACAGCGTCTGGCAGAGCAGTACGCGGCGACTGTCAATCAGGCATACAACGAGCTGAAATCACCACTGCTCCGGGCGCAGTATCTGTTGAAGCTCAAAGGGGTGGACGACGCTGCAAATGAGACGGCCATTACCCGTGACCCTGGTTTCCTGATGGAGCAAATGGGGCTGCGTGAAGCGCTGTCAGAGGTTCGGGGTGCGGATGACCCCTACGCCGAGCTGGAAAATATCAATGAAAACGCCGTCAGCCACTATGGCAGATTGCAGCATGAATTCAGTGAGAATCTCAGCTCCGGAGAGATGGCCCAAGCCTGTGAGACGGTGGCAAAAATGCAGTTTTTCAGCAAGCTCATCAGCGAAATTCATGAGCTTGAACACGAACTAGACGAATAATAGGCGGTTACATCGAGTGGTTTTATTGCAGATATCTGAACCTGGCCAGTCACCGGAGCCGCATCAGCGTAGAAGAGCGGTGGGTATTGATCTGGGCACCACGAATTCACTGGTGGCAACAGTCCGAAGTGGTACGCCGGAAACATTGCCAGACAGTGAAGGCCGCCATCTTTTGCCTTCTGTGGTTCACTACGCGCCGGACCAGAGTATTACGATTGGGTATGAGGCGCTCGAATGGGCGGGTAGGGATGCTCTCAATACCCTGATTTCTGTAAAACGCTTTATGGGGCGTGGCACAACGGATATCAAGACATTGGGCGATCAGTTGCCCTATCAGTTGGTGGCCGGTGAAAGTGGCATGCCCAACTTCAGAACATCGGGCGGCGATATCAGCCCAGTGGCAGCTTCTTCAGAGATTCTTCGATCGCTGGTTGAACGCGCAGAAGCTGCCCTTGATGGTCCTCTGGATGGAGCTGTGATTACTGTGCCTGCCTATTTCGATGAGGCACAGCGTCAAGCCACGAAAGATGCTGCAACTTTGGCAGGCGTCAAAGTGCTTCGCCTATTGAGCGAACCGACGGCCGCTGCTGTTGCCTACGGACTGGACCAGGGCGGAGAAGGGGTCATTGCCGTTTATGACCTTGGTGGTGGCACCTTTGATATTTCCCTGTTGAAGTTGTCCCGCGGTGTGTTCGAAGTGTTGGCCACAGGAGGCGATTCTGCGCTCGGTGGTGACGATTTTGATCGAGCAATTGCCGAATGGTGCTGTGAGCAGGCCGGATTTGGTTCTGACCTGGATCCCCAGCAGCAACGGCAGTTAATGTCTTCTGCGCGCCGTGCCAAGGAAGCATTAGCCGAGCAGGAAGCGGTTGATATTGACGTGCTCGGTTGGCAGGGCTCTTTGGACAGGACAACACTGAACGCCCTTGTTGATCCGTTAATCGACAAAACACTGCGTGCATGCCGGAGAAGTTTGAGGGATGCCCAGCTGGGTAGCGGAGAGATTGATGCCGTGGTCATGGTGGGTGGATCGACTCGTATGCTGAGGGTTCGCGAGCGAGTTAAAGAAACCTTTAATCGCGAGCCGCTGGTCAATATTGACCCCGATCGCGTGGTGGCCATTGGTGCCGCACTTCAGGCCGACGTGCTGGTGGGCAACAAGCCCGGTGATGAAATGCTGTTGCTGGACGTGATTCCCCTGTCACTGGGCCTTGAAACTATGGGCGGCCTGATGGAAAAAATCATCCACCGCAACACCACGATTCCTGTCGCCAAGGCACAGGATTTCACCACCTTCAAGGATGGGCAAACTGCCATGGCCATCCACGTCTTGCAGGGTGAGCGTGAGCTGGTCAGTGATTGCCGTTCCCTGGCGCGTTTTGAACTGCGCGGTATCCCACCGATGGTGGCCGGTGCAGCAAAGATTCGCGTCAAGTTCCAGGTGGATGCCGATGGTTTACTGAATGTTTCTGCCAAGGAGTTAACCAGCGGCGTTGAGGCGCACGTTGAAGTGAAGCCCTCCTATGGTCTGAATGACAAGGAAGTGACCCGCATGTTGCGCGAATCCTATACCCACGCCCGCGATGATATGCAGTTGCGTGCCCTGAGAGAACAGCAGGTCGAAGCAGACCGTCTCTATGAGGATCTTCGTGCAGCGCTGACACAGGATGGCAAAGCCCTGCTGAACGAAAAGGAATACCATTGCCTGGAGGTTGCCCTGGAAGATCTGCGCAGTGTTCGGGAGAGCAGTAACCACCGGGAAATTGCCAGGCATATTGAGACAGTGGCGAAAACCAGTGAAGATTTTGCTGCACGCCGCATGGATGCCAGCATCAAAAAAGCACTGGCAGGTCACAGCCTCGATGAAATCGATAAGGGCATCTGAAATGGCCAAGGTCGTGTTTCTTCCCCATGAAACAATTTGCCCGGAAGGGGCAGTGATTGAAGTGGAGCCCGGAGAAAGTATCTGTGAAGCGGCGTTGCGCAATGACATCGAAATTGAACATGCCTGTGAAATGTCCTGTGCCTGTACAACTTGCCATGTCTATGTTCGTGAGGGCTTTGATTCCCTGGAAGAGGCGGATGAGCTGGAAGAGGATTATCTGGACAAGGCTTGGGGTGTGGACCCGGATTCAAGGCTGAGTTGCCAGGCAATTGTTCAAGATCAGGACTTAATTGTCGAAATACCTAAATACACCATCAATATGGTGTCCGAAAAGCATTAGTCGGAGTATTTACCATGACACTGAAATGGACCGATGTAATGGATTTGGCGATCGAGTTGTCAGAGTCTCACCCGGATGTCGATCCGCGTTATGTCAATTTTGTCGACCTTAGGAACTGGGTCATGGCTCTTGAAGACTTTGATGATGACCCGGAACGCTGCGGTGAAAAGGTGCTTGAAGCGATCCAGATGGCATGGATTGACGAACTCGATTAGAATGGGCCGCAGTATCTGATGTTGGCTAAGGGGTATAAATGAGCTCTAAAGAAGAGCTTTATAAAGTACTGGTTGAATCGGTACCCTATGGCACCCTTTTCTTCGCCTACGGCGTTTGTGTCGACGCCAATCAAAATGCCCTAAACCTGCTGGGATGTGAACTCAAACAGCTGATTGGCGCCTCTCTCGATAAAATTAACGGTGACGAATCCACCGCGCTGGTCGACCTCAAGTTACAACTCAAAAAAGCCCAGATGGGCAAACAGAAAACATTGTCCTGGACCTGTCCCGGTCGTCATGAAACGCCTATTTATGTCGAAGTCGTCTACGTCACTGACGATGGCAAAGAAATGGTCGTTATGCTGAAAAGCGAGCAGGATAAAGACAGTCCTTTTTCTGGCTCGTTAGGCCGCCAGGGCAGCACGTCCGATACCGCTCCCTCGGGGCTCGACAGCTTGGCAGATCGTTGGGAATCTCTGGAAGATTCAGCGGTGACAAGTGATGACAACCCCGAACTGATTGTCGATGACAGTGGCCGGGTGTTATCCGAACGCCGGGTCGCCGAACGCCGCGCCGATGATGGACAAAAACACTATTTCGATGGCTTGACCAGCCTGCCCAATCGCCAGATGCTGGCGGAATCTCTGGCAGACTTTCTTGAGATTCATCACGGTGGCAGCGTTTGTGCGGCGGTCATGATGCTGGATCTTGATCACTTCAAGGATATCAACGACTCCTGGGGCCACAGCGTCGGGGATCAGGTTATCAAGAAAATTGGTCAGGCACTGGGCAGCCTGGTTTCCGGGGACAATATGCTCGCCAGAATGAGTGGCGATGAATTCGTACTGTTTATTCCTGAACTGTCAGATGAGCCCTCGAAAGCAGCCTGGAATGCTCAGGCCATCGCAGAAAAACTTGGCGAGGCAGTGGCCAGCCCGATTTTTCTCGATGGTCACGAGGTCATTCTCACGGCGAGTATTGGTATTGCCTTGCTGACCGACGCTGACCTCACTGCAGACCGTGTACTGCAATATGCGGATACCGCCATGTATGAGGCGAAGCGCAAAGGCCGTAACAGCATTGCGTTTTTCGACCCCAGCATTACACAGAAAGCCCAGCGCCAGATTGGACTGAATACGCGTTTGCGCAAGGCCATGGATAACCATGAATTTGTGCTCTATATCCAGCCACAGATATCGGTGGAAACCGGCGAAATGCTGGGCGGGGAAGCCCTATTGCGGTGGATGAATGCGGATAAAGTAACCAATATGCCTTCCGAGTTTATTCCGGTGCTGGAGTCATCGGGGCTGATTGTCGATGTTGGGCGCTGGGTGATTCGAACGTCCTGTGAATACCTGCGCAATTTTATCGATATGGGCATCTGGCAGGATCACATGCGTCTCGGGATCAATATCAGCCCCCGCCAGTTCCGCGATCCACAGTTGATCGATATCGTCCAGCACAGCATGAAAAGTTACAACATTGATCCCAGCTACCTTAACTTTGAAGTGACTGAAAGCCTGGTGATCGAAGATGTTGATGACGCCATTAAAAAAATGGAAGCCATCAAGTCCCTGGGCTCTATGTTTTCTATCGACGATTTTGGTATCGGTTATTCGTCCATGATCTATTTGAAGCGGTTGCCCTTTGACCAATTGAAGATTGACCGTGAATTTATTCGCAATATCCATCGCGATACGGAAAGTCGTGGCATCGTGGAGGCAATTATGGCGGTTTCCAAGCAATATGGCCTGAAGGTCACTGCCGAGGGTGTGGAGAGTCAGGAAGCTCTGGACATACTTCGCGAGCTGGGCTGCCACTCCTATCAGGGGTCACATTTCAGTATGCCCGTGCCCTGTGATCGCTTTACAAAACTGCTCGCAGCCTGAGTATGAACTGTCAGGAAACGGCCTTGAGAATTCCTTGTAACCCCTTGTATCGAAGAGTAAAATGCCCCCCTTTTGAAGCGGTGGGCCGAGCTGGGTGGCAGCAGGGCTCACCAGGTTGTACAAATATCCCTCCTGGAGACCATTAATGGCTATTGAACGTACCCTTTCTATTATCAAACCCGATGCAGTGGCAAAAAATGTTATCGGCCAAATCTACAGCCGTTTTGAAAATGCGGGTTTGAAAATCGTCGCGGCAAAAATGCTGCACCTCTCGGAGGAGAAAGCGGGCGGTTTTTACGCAGAACACAAAGAGCGTCCTTTCTTTGCTGATCTGGTAGGCTTCATGACATCCGGCCCTGTCGTAGTACAGGTGCTTGAAGGCGAAAATGCCGTTGCCCTGAATCGCGAATTAATGGGCGCGACCAATCCCAAGGAAGCTGATGCCGGCACTATTCGTGCAGATTTTGCGGAATCCATTGACGCCAATGCTGTCCATGGTTCTGACTCCACCACTTCTGCTGCTCGCGAAGTGGCTTACTTTTTTGCAGAAGATGAAATTTGTCCCAGGTAATTGATACCCAACCCTATGCCGAAAGGCAGGATAATTGATGACAGCTTTGAATACTGACATCAACCAGACAGTAGAGCCCCAGGAGGAGAAAATAAACCTGCTGGGGCTTTCTGCTGAAAAACTGGTGGAATTTTTTGCCTCGCTGGGTGAAAAACCTTTTCGTGCCACACAGGTTTTGAAATGGATTCACCAGTTGGGTGTGGACGATTTTGAGCAGATGACAAATCTGTCAAAAAGCCTTCGGGATCGCTTGCAGAGCATTGCTGAAATTCGCGCGCCGGAGGTGGTATCCCAGCAGGATTCGGCTGATGGTACACGGAAATGGCTGATTCGCGTGGCCGGTGGCAGTTGTATTGAAACGGTATTTATTCCGGAAAAAGATCGCGGCACATTGTGTGTTTCCTCCCAGGTTGGCTGTTCACTCGACTGCAGCTTCTGTGCTACCGGAAAACAGGGTTTCAACCGGGATCTTACGGCCGCAGAGATCATAGGTCAGGTCTGGATTGCAGCCAAATCATTCGGCTCCTTGGCTGTCGGTGCTGATCGAGTGGTCAGCAACGTAGTGATGATGGGCATGGGCGAGCCACTGCTGAATTTCGATAATGTGGTGGATGCCATGTCGCTGATGCTCCATGACTGCGCCTATGGCCTGTCCAAGCGTCGGGTGACACTGAGTACTTCAGGGGTAGTGCCAGCCATTGACCGGCTGGGCGATGTGTCGGATGTCTCTCTGGCTATTTCGCTGCATGCGCCAAATGATGAGCTGCGCAACGAATTGGTACCCATTAATCGCAAATACCCTATTGCCATGCTGCTGGATTCGGCTCGCCGCTACCTTGAAAAAATGCCTGACACCCACCGTAAAATTACCGTCGAATATACGTTGATTGATCGGGTAAATGACCGTGACGAGCATGCCAAAGAACTGGCCAGCTTGCTGAGAGATATACCCTGTAAAATTAATCTGATCCCATTCAATCCGTTTGCACAGTCTGATTACAAAAAGGTCACCAACACCGCCTTGAACCGCTTTCGGGATATTCTGTACAAAGAGGGGCATATTGTGACGGTACGTTCAACCCGGGGTGATGATATTGCTGCGGCATGTGGCCAGTTGGCGGGTACAGTCAATGACAAGACGCGTCGCAGTGAGCGTTACCAGAACCAGGTGGTGGAATCGCCGGTCAGGTTTGTGGGGTAATGGATAACAATGCAATCCAG
>SBGI01000268.1 GCA_006227015.1 Gammaproteobacteria bacterium | reverse complement strand
GATGCGGTATTAGCCGCGAGTATTTTTCATTTTGGGGAGTTCACCATCGCCCAAGCCAAAGAGTACATGGCTGAGCGAGGTGTCGAGGTGCGGCGCTAATCCGGCCTAAACTGCGTAGCGGGCTTCAGAGGTGAAAAAGTCCAGCGCTTCCGGGCCGGCTTTTTGCACAAATTCAACGTAGTCTGAAACTGCTTGCACTGCCCCTTCCTTGGAATCAAATGGGCCAACAGCGGCACCTTCACGAGTCGCAAAAAACCAGAAGTTGTGCAGTTTAAAAAACCGATCACTTCTTATGGCAGGTTTTTGCTCGCTTTGTTCACCAGTTCTGGGCATTACCATGTTGTTTCCTCACTTTATACACTGCCGTACCAATTCTTGTATTTTTATAATAGTTGCCACCTCTTTATAAGCATAATTTAAATAGAGGCTAAAAAAGGCAGCAATTCTTCTTTTGTTAGCACAGTCCATTGTAAACAGGGATTGTTTACATACTATCGACGCAAGAACAACAATCTTTACGTATTCAGCCTATTTTTTAGCCAAAAGTCAATGTAGGCCATTCGTGCAGGAGGACCTTTGGTCTGCTTATGGCACCTTCTGGCGGTTGTTGGCTGAAGTGAAAATATCCAGTCCTTTGAGGAGGTTAAGGGCTTCGTATAGCTGATTGTCCTCCAGGGACAGATCGTCGGTGGCCTCCTGCTGGGGGCTTTCGTCATTGGTGAGGTGCCCGGCCAGGTTTTCTTCCTTAATTTGCCCGCGGGTTTCCAGTAATCGTACTTCGGCAGGCTTGACCACGATGTTGGGCTGTATACCTTCGGCCTGAATGGAGCGTTTGCTGGGGGTGAAGTAGCGCGCTGTGGTGAGTTTGATACCGCGCTTCTCTCCCAGGGGGATGACTGTTTGTACGGACCCCTTGCCAAAACTGCTGGTGCCAAGAATCAACGCGCGGTGGTGATCCTGGAGAGCTCCGGCAACAATTTCTGCCGCTGAGGCAGAACCTTCATTGATCAGAATAACAACCGGCAAGCCATTGAGTGCATCCCCGGGTTTTGCGTAGTATTTGGCATTGGCGGTACTCAGCCGGCCCTCCGTGTAAACTACAAGGCCTTCGTCCAGCAGCGTATCCACGACTTCTACCGAGGCATTGAGCAAGCCACCGGGGTTGTTTCTCAGGTCCAGTATCAGGCCTTTGAGGCCGCTATCTTTAGCCGTGAGTTTTTCCAGAGATTCACGGAAAGCCGTTCCGGTGTTTTCCTGGAACTGGGCAATGCGGACGTAAGCGAATCCCGGCTCCAGTATGCGTGAGCGGACACTGCGAACCTGAATGACATCGCGAATCACTTCAACCTCAAACGGGCCGTCGCTGTTGGGGCGCACAATCGTCAGCTTTAGTTTGGAGCCTTTGGGGCCGCGCATGATTTCAATGGCCTCGCTGAGGTTCATGCCCTGGACCAGTTGCTCGTCCAGTTTGATGATCAGATCTCCGGCCTGTATTCCTGCCCGTTCAGCCGGTGTGCCATCTATGGGGGTAATGACCTTGATAAACCCGCCTTCCATGCCGACTTCAATACCCAGCCCGCCAAACTCGCCAGTCGTGTGTTCCTCCAGGTCCTGGAAATCGGTTTCATCGAGGTATGCCGAATGAGGATCGAGGCTGCTGAGTAGCCCGCTGATGGCCATTTCCAATAGCTCTTTATCGTCTATTTCTTCGACGTATGCCTGACGGATCTGATCAAAAGCCTGGGTAAAGCGGCGTAACTCATCCAGGGGCATGCGCCCCTGTTCGTCCTGTTCAGCTGCTGCAACGGCAACACTTCCTGTGAGTACGAGCAACGGGATTAACAGCAACTTGCTTAATGATTTCATGAACAATCCTGGCATCCGCCGGAGATGCTGTGGTTAAAGACGTTGGATGGAGACAGCCTCACACGACGTTTTTCGGTGAAGACTTTTACCCTTTACGTGTCAGCCAAGTTTTTGGGTTTGTTGGTCTGCCATTATGGCGAATTTCAAAATAAAGTGCATGATCCCGTTGGCCGCCACTATTGCCGACCCGGGCGATTGCTTCCCCAGTTTGCACCCAGTCTCCGGTCACTTTGAGCAGCACCTGGTTGTGGGCATAAAGGCTCATGTAGCCATCACCGTGATCAATGATAACGAGCATCCCGTGGCCGCGTAGATAATCGGAAAATACAATGCGGCCGTGGTGTATGGCATGGACCGGAGTCCCTTCACTGGCTTTAAGCAACCAGCCGTTCCAGGTTATATCGGCTGTGCGAGTAGCGCCAAAGTATTGGCTCAATGTGCCCTTTACCGGCCAGGGTAGCTTTCCTTTGCGCTTTGTGAAGGGTTCGGTATTTGTTGGCGATACCAGCTTGGCAATACTCTCCTCAAGGGCCCGGATGACAGTCTCAAGCCGTTTGCGTTCAGAGTGGAGTTGCCTCAGTGCCTGCTTTGAGTTTTTGATTTGGCGGTCTAGGCGTACCAATACCTCACCACGCATACGCAGGCTTTCCCCCAGCTTTTCTTGTTGCTCTGCCAGAGAGGCACGGCGTTGTGTCAGCGCCGCTTGCCTTTCGCCAATACCTGTTTCGACACGCTTTAACTCGGTCATGGTTTGCAGGTACTGTTCAATTTTTTCGCCGCGCGCCTTGAGGAAATAGTCGTAGTACTTCAAGGCTCTGCTGACTTTATCCGGGTCTTCCTGATTAAGAAGCAGTTTGATGGATTCTTCGTTGCCTAGCCGGTAGGCCGCTGTGATCTGCTTGGCGATCAGGCTCTGTTGCGCCTGGCGAGATTTGTCCAATGAGGATTTCTGCGATTGCAGTTGCCGCAATTCAGCGTCCAGCGTAACCAGCTGTGCTTCAAGGTCGTGGATTGCCTGGTTGAGTCGCGCAGCGTCCAACTCGGTGTTTTTTAGCTCTTTGGCGAGTCGCTGTTGTTCCTTGCTATCGCCTTTAACACTTTGCTCAAGCTTGAGGATATCCTTGCCGATTTGCTGTAACTTCTGACGATCTTCCTTTTCACCGGCCAGCGTAGGGCAGGCTGCGGTCAGCAGCAGAATGAACAGCCAATGCTGGAGCAACCTCATTGGCGCCTTCTTCATCCTCTCTATGTATTTAGTTCGACAAGAGAGTGGCCGGTCATCTCGGCCGGTTGCTGTAAGTCAAGCAATGTCAGCATGGTGGGAGCGATGTCCGCCAAAGACCCTCCACCGGTCAGGGAAAGTTGTCTATCTCCCACATAGATCAGGGGAACCGGCAGGGTGGTGTGTTGGGTATGCACTTGGCCTGACTGGACATCGTACATTTGTTCCACATTGCCATGATCTGCCGTGATAAGGCACTCTCCACCCGCTTTGTTCAAGGCAGTCAATACGCGTTCCAGGCAGTCATCAACGGCTTCAACGGCTTTAACCGCGGCCTCGAAGACCCCGCTGTGACCCACCTGGTCGCAATTGGCGTAGTTGCAGATGATGACATCGAACGAGCCGCTCTCAATGGCAGCTACCAGCTGGTCAGTTAGTTCGTAGGCGCTCATCTCAGGCTTCAGGTCATAGGTTGCGACCTTGGGGGAGGGAATGAGGATGCGCTCTTCTCCCGGGAACAGGGTTTCCTGGCCACCGTTAAAGAAAAACGTCACATGGGCGTATTTTTCAGTCTCGGCGATACGCAGCTGGGTTTTGCCGTGGTTGCCCAGGTATTCCCCCAGGGAGTTGTGGAGGTCTTCCGGAGGAAAGGCACAGCTGGTGTGAATGTCCGCCGAGTATTCGGTGGTCATCACAAAGTCCGCCAGCGCCGGGTGAGCGGTTCGCTCAAAACCATCAAATGAGGTGTCAACAAATGCCCGGGTTATTTCACGAGCCCTGTCAGGGCGAAAGTTCATAAAGATGACGGCATCGCCATCCTGAATCGTGAGGGCAGCTTCTCCGGGAGCATGGATAGTAGTAGGAAGAACGAACTCGTCATTTTCGCCGCGCTCGTAGGCCGAGTGCAGCGCGCTGACAGCATCAGACGATGAGTGTTCGGCCTTGCCCAAGGTTAATAAATCATAGGCAGCCTGGACACGATCCCAGCGGTTGTCCCGGTCCATGGCATAAAAGCGGCCGCAGATGCTAGCGATATGACCGTGCCCGGTTTCCGTGAGTTTGTTCGAGGTGCGTTGCAGGGAGGATTCCGCGCTGCGCGGCGGTGTGTCCCGGCCATCGAGAAAGGCGTGTACATAGATCGCTTCGGCACCGCGTTGGGAAGCCAGCTCAATCATGGCGTTAATGTGTGATTCGTGGCTGTGTACGCCCCCGTCCGATAGTAACCCGAGGATGTGAACGGCTTTGTTACCGGCGACGGCCTTGTCGATGGCCTGGCAGTAGGCTTGATTGGAAAAAAACGATCCTTCGCTGATGGCTTTGTTAATGCGGGTAAAACTCTGGTAAATCACCCGCCCTGACCCCAGGGTCATATGCCCCACTTCACTGTTGCCCATCTGTCCTTCCGGCAGGCCGACGGCCAGGCCGGACGTTTGGATAAATGTACGGGGAGCCGTTGCCCACAAGCGATCACGTACCGGGGTGTCAGCCGTTGAAATGGCATTGTATTCGGGGTTGTCGCTGTAGCCATAGCCGTCCAGGACCAGCAGTAAAAGTGGTTTTTTTGCTTCTTTCATGATTTCTATGGGGTGGTGTTCTGGTAAGAATGATCCGCGAATCTTACCCGCAAAGCGTATTCAGTGCCATTGGTGGTTCCTTGAGCAGTATGCGGTGTGTATACTTTTGCGGCTTTGTTGGGCCGGGTGGTCCAGCCGGAACTTCCAAGAGGCTGTTGATAGTGGATTTTTTTGTTTTTATCAGTGAGCAGTGGGTGCTGGTCAGCGTGTTTATGGTGCTGGTTTATCTGTTTGCCATCAATGAGCGAATCAAGAGTGGCAGGCCCATCTCGGTACACGCTGTGACCCGCATGCTGAATGCGGAGGAAGCCATCCTGCTCGACGTGCGCGACAGTAAGGAATTCAAGGCCGGCCATATTGCCGGGGCCGTGAATATTCCCCACGGAAAAATTAAAGACAAGATCAGTGAACTGGAAGGCTATCGCGAAAAGTTCATTATCGTGGCTGACAAGGTTGGTCAGCAGGCTGGGGCTGTAGGTCGGCATTTGCAACAACAGGAGTTTAAGGTTTTCCGCCTCACAGGTGGCATGATGGAATGGCAGAACCAGAATTTGCCGGTCATTAAAAGCTAAATGCCCCAGGTCAGAATTTATACCACGCGTACCTGCGGGTATTGTGTGGCCGCCAAGAACCTGCTGGCGAATAAAGGGCTCGCTTTCAATGAGATTTCTGTCGACGGTGACCCGGTCAGGCGGCGTGAGCTGGTGGTAATGAGTGGTCGCCATACAGTCCCCCAAATCTGGGTCGGCGAGACCCACGTAGGCGGTTACGATGACCTGCGCCGTCTGGAACAGCAGGGCGAGCTTGACCGGATGATTGCCGGTCAGGGTTGAAAATCCCGGCAGTTGCCCAGACTTTAATTTTGTTCTCTTAATTTTAAAACAAGTAATGATGTAACGAAGGTGGATACATGACTGAAGAAAATACCGAAAGCGCTGTCGCCAATGAGGGGCGGGCCGACAACCACTTTGCTCTGCAGCGTATTTACCTGAAGGATCTGTCTTTCGAGACGCCGATGGGTGTGGAAGCATTCCAGCGTGAAGTGAAGCCGCAAATCGGTCAGGAGCTGTCGACCAAAATTGAGCAGCTGGATGACACCCATTTTGAAGTGGTCATGTCATTAACGATCACTGTGAAGGATAAAGATGAAGTGGTGTTCCTGATAGAAGTCCACCAGGCCGGTATTTTTATGGTCAAAGGTCTGGAAAAGGCACAGATGGCACAGGTACTCAACGTACTTTGCCCCTCTACCCTTTATCCCTATGCCAGAGAAGTGGTGGATAACATCGTCATTAAAGGGACTTTTCCGGCACTGATGTTGCCGCCGGTTAACTTTGATGCCCTGTTTGCACAGGCTCTGGCAGAGAGAAAAGCCAAGCAGGACGAGCAGGCTTCCGAATCAGAAACAGCGCATTAATTTTTTTAGACCCGGTCCGGCTGCAGCTGTTATGCGCCGGGCTGGATCGGCTTTTTGCTACAGGTCGTCGTCACTCATTCCCAGCTCTTTGAGTTTCCGGGTCAGGGTGTTTCTTCCCCAGCCAAGTAATTCGGCAGCATCGCGCTTGCGACCGTGGGTGTGATTGAGAGCGGTTTCGATGAGTGCTCGCTCGAACGTCGGTACTGCAGAAGCGAGTATGTCATGGTGCCCGGCACTGAGTTCATTGTCGGCCCAGGAGCGCAGTTGCTGCTCCCAGCTTCCCGCAACATTGTTTTTCTCTACCGGGCTGTCGCGCAGCTCTGGTGGCAGATCTTCAATATGAACTTCCCGGCCGGAGGCCATCACCGTCAGCCAGCGACAAATATTTTCCAGTTGGCGCACATTGCCCGGCCAGGGCAGCATGCTGAGGTATTGCTCCGCTTCGGGGGAAAGTGTTTTCGGTTCCGTTTCCAGTTCCTTGGCGGCATGCTGGAAAAAGTGCTGCATTAATTTGGGAATGTCTTCCCGTCGATCAGACAGTGTCGGCAGGTGTATGCGTATGACATTGAGGCGGTGAAACAGGTCTTCCCGGAAACGGTTTTGTTCGACCAGCTCCTCCAGGTTTTGGTGGGTTGCGGCAATGATTCGCACATCGACTTTTACCGGTGTGTGCCCGCCAACCAGGTAAAACTCACCATTGGCCAGTACTCGCAATAATCGGGTCTGAGCCTCGGGTGGCATATCACCAATTTCATCCAGAAACAGTGTGCCGCCATCCGCTTGCTGGAAGCGGCCCTCTCGTCGCTGGGAGGCCCCGGTAAAAGCGCCTTTTTCATGGCCGAAAAGCTCTGACTCGATCAGGTCGTGGGGTATTGCGGCCATGTTGAGTGCCACAAAGCGATTGTTACGGCGTGGGCTGTGATCGTGCAGGGCTTTGGCAACCAGTTCCTTGCCGGTCCCGGATTCACCATTAATTAAAACGGTGATGTTTGAGTGAGACAGGCGGCCAATAGCCCGGAAAACTTCCTGCATGGCCGGTGCTTCACCGATGATCTCGCCGTTGACTTCTTCTTCAACGGGTTCCTTCTCCTGTCCCTGTTCGCCGGCAAAGTTGATAGCGCGCTGGGTAACGGCAATCAGTTCTTCCAGGTCAAATGGTTTGGGCAGGTATTCAAAAGCTCCACCCTGGTAGGCTGCAACAGCACTGTCCAGATCCGAGTGTGCAGTAGTAATGATGACCGGTAATGCCGGATTGGAAATATGAATTTTCTGTAAAAGCTGCAATCCGTCAATACCGGGCATACGGATATCACTGATGATGGTGTCCGGTTTCGACTTGTCCAGTTTTGTCAGCAGTTCGTGGGGATCTTCAAAGCTGGTCACCGTCATGTCGGCACGGGTAAGTGCCTTTTCCATCACCCAGCGTATGGAGCGGTCATCATCAACTATCCAGACTTTACGCTTTTCCATGGTTTTATATATCCAAAGGTAAATAAATAGTAAAACGGGTTTCTCCCTTCCCGTTTTCACACTCAATCAGGCCGTGGTGAAGGTTGATGGCAGACTGGGCGATGGGGAGTCCCAGGCCACTGCCTTCAGCTCGGCCGCTGATCATGGGGAAAAATATCCGGTCAATCAGATCCTCGGGGATGCCGGGGCCATTGTCGATAATGTCGATGCGACAGATCACCCTGTGGTGGACTTTGCCAATGGTGAAGTGGCGCTGAATTTTTGTGACCAGTTTGATGGTCGGTCGCTTCTGCTTGCTGTTGCGCAGAGCCTGAATTGAATTGCGTACAATGTTCAATATGGCCTGGACCAGTTGTCCCCGGTCACCGCTAATCTCGGGAATGCTCGGGTCATAACTGCGTTTGATGGCCACTGTGCCGCGGGTTTCAGCTTCAGCCAGTGCCGCTACATGTTCCAGTACCTCGTGGATATTCACAGGCACAAATGTGGGCATGGTGGTAGGCCCTAGCAGGCGGTCTACCAGGCTGCACAGGCGATCTGTTTCGGCGGAAATAATATCTGTGTATTCCCGCAACTCCGGTTCGTCCCCCAGGTCTTCCGACAGCAACTGAGCGGCCCCCCGGATTCCACCCAACGGGTTTTTGATTTCATGGGCCAGCCCGCGCACCAGATTGCGGGTGGTGTCGTGTGTGGTAATCAGGGCTTCTTCACGGTTAATTCGCATCAGCCTGTCCATGGGCTGCATTTCGATGACAAGCATCCGCGATACCATGGTCTGAAGGGGTGTGGCAGTAAAATCCACCGTGATGTGTGATTGGTCAGGTAGCACCATGGTGGCCTGACGCTGCGTGAATGGGTGGTTTGACTCCAGTGCCTCCCGGAGAGAGGGTATGGGCGAATCATTTTCGGTAAATAAAGTGCTAACCGAGTTGCCACACAGGCGCATAGCGCTGACCGCAAGCAGGTTTTCCGCCGATGGGTTCAAATAACAGATTTCCATACTGTCATTCAGTAACAGGACAGCAGTACTCAGGTTGTCCAGTAGTAAGTGGTGGAGCTGCTCGTCGGTCATTCGAATCAATTTATCGTTAGCTTACGGTGCCCTTGAAAAAGCTGCCGCCCTGATATGGTTCAGTGGTTCTTTAAGTCGTAGCAAATAGCGGGCCAAGTATGGGAAGCGCTAACACCCTGTTATCAGGATGTTTTCACAGTGATAAGTGTAGCATGGCGCACCATTATGGTGCGCCATGCTTGTTGAGAATTTTCGGAATAACGAAAAGGGGTTAATTACTGCCCTGAGTAGCCTGTTGAACTCTTTTTGCTTTGGCCGCGTTTTGAGACTGTATAGCGTCTCTATTGAGGCGGGAGGCCCTTTTTACATAGAAAGTCACCGTGCCGGAGCTGGCGATTGCGTTGCCGCTTTCATCGACAACCTGTGCCTGTACGCTGTGTTCCCCGCGTATCAGTTGGTCGATTGAAAAAGATGTGGCATAGGCAGCCTCGCCGTAGGGTTGGCCATTGTGGAGCAGCTGGATTAGATGCCCGGGTTGCAGGGCAGGGTCCATAAATACCTGTACAACTACGTTGAGCTGGCCTGGTGGAATGGTGGCGTCCTGGGCTGGTGAAAGTATGCTCACCTCGCTGTAACCGCTTGTTGAAGCAGACTTTTCTGACTTTTTCGCCTTTGTGTTTATCGCAGGCTGTGTGTTGACGGCCGGTAATTTAACTTCCTCTACCTTGCCTTTGCCGGAAGCCGGGTTGTCGGTGAACGTGACATTGCCGTCTTCATCGACAGTTTTGTACACGTCGGCTAGTGTCGGCAGCGTGATCGCGCACAGCAGGGCAAGGGCAAAAAAGCGACAATATCCACGCATCAGTATGGGCTCTCCATGTTTATTCCTCTAAGACTAGCCTTCCTTTGACACAAGAAAAAGCCCGCTATTCAAAAAATAGCGGGCTTTTTTTGGGGTAGGCTGACGGTTGGGTAATTCAGGCCGCCAAACCTGGCCGGATCATCAACCTATACTGAGTAGTACAGATCGAACTCAAGCGGGTGGGTAGTGTGCTCGACACGGTAGACATCTTCCATTTTCAGTTCAATGTAAGCGTCGATCATGTCGTCGGTGAATACGCCGCCCTTGGTGAGGAACTCACGGTCTGCATCCAGGGAGGACAGTGCTTCACGCAGGCTGCCACAGACTTGCGGAATAGCGGCTGCTTCTTCCGCGGGCAGATCGTACAAGTCTTTGTCTGCGGCGTCGCCGGGGTGGATCTTGTTCTGAACACCGTCCAGACCAGCCATCAACATGGCGGCGAACGCCAGGTAAGGGTTGGCGATAGGGTCGGGGAA
>SBGI01000009.1 GCA_006227015.1 Gammaproteobacteria bacterium | reverse complement strand
TCCGCCAGAACAGGCTTGCTGGCGCACCACATCCATTTACCGCTTCTGTCTTGAGACAAATACTCCGCCCAATCCGGCGCGGCTTTCCAATCTGGTTTCATCTGCTTTCTCCTTTCCAAACACCGCTCACAAATCACAGCTTCACGAAAATACACGCCGTTGTACTTCACCCTCTTTCCTGTCTCGACTATGTGGGAGGAGCAGGTGGAGGGGCATGTCACAGGATCTTTGTCTCTGCCCTTTTGGTGGCCTGCTTGGTTCGCCACACCTCGATCTCCCATTCCTTCATCTTGAATTCCAGCCGCCGAAGGGTTGCCACTTCAGTCGCTTTCCGTAGCCGCTCTAACAGGCTGATATAGGCCGGATGCGCGTAGGCTTCGCGCTCTTGAGCATTGGCAGCCGTTACCCCTTGCGCCTCTGCCTCTTTCATCAGCTCGGCCTTGGTGCTTTTGCGAAGCTCGGTCAGGTAGACGCGCTCTGCTTCAGCCAGGGCGTATTCCTTGGCCTTCTCAAGCATTTCCAGTCGTGTTTGCTCAGATTGCATAATTAGCCTTCTGCTGGTCGGTTTTGATGAGCCAGAAGGTGCCGTTCATTACCGCGCCTTTGACCTTGCGATTTCATCCTTCAAGGCGTCACCAGAAAGCCCCTCGTCACCAAGGCGCTCAAGCTGCATAAAAAGATGATCATTGAGGTCTGTTAATTTGTTTTTCATCTCATCTCTCCTGTTAATCAATAAATGGGCTTATCCACCGCTCGAAAGCATTTTCCAGATCACCACGTCCACAATCTTCGTCGCAATGATCACCGGATAGCTCACTTCCAACTGTGGGACGTTCGGCATCCACGCTTTCAGTATCCGCTTGCCGTTCCTGTCCAGCTTGACGTCCTTTGCATACTCCGTAATGGCTCATACCTCAAAGGCTCTCGATTGTTTCCAGAATCCGTTTCTTCTGGTCGTAGAATTCGCGCTTTGTCGGTGCGCGCCGGGTTGGGTGTTCATGCTTGGTTGCGTTGATCGCCTGGATTGCTCGCTCGCGCAGTGACGGACCGGCAATCATGTCTTTGGCGCTGACAGAATTATCTAGGTGGTCATGTTTCCCGGTGCACTTATCGGAAACGTGGCCAGCTACAGAAACCGTGCAGAATTGGTGGAAGCAGACGTCCGCTTTTTTCAACTGGTCACGGACCCAATCAGGGTCAACGCCGCCCATCTGGACATGCCACATGTTGCCGTTTAGGTAAGCGGTGGCCGGACCTCGCCAGTCATCCAGAAACAGATCCATGATTGTTCTCTCTAGCACTGCGCAGAACATCGCGCCCTCTTCTGGAAACTGCTTTTTGATCTTCGCCATTGCCACCCTTGCGCGGTGATCCTGGCGGCCAATATCAAGCGACATTCCACGTTTGTAGCAACGGCTCATGACTCTCTCCCGTAAGCGACTCTGGTCGGTTTTCTATCAACGGTGCGCGGCTCCTGATCTGGCGTTTCAACGATTGCGCCGTTCTCTTGCTTGACGTACACGGTCCCGGTTCTGCCGTGGCGATTCATGCGAACAATGACCTCCGTTCTGTCATCGTCTGGGTGATCGGTGTAAGCACCTTCCCGGTACAAACCAATCCACAGATCACAATCCTGCTCGATCTGGCCGGTGTCTCTTGAGTCAGATGGGAAGGGTCTTTTGTCCTGACGGGATTCAAGCGCACGATTGAGCTGGCTCAACAGAAGGACTACGCAGTTCAATTCCTTGGCCAAGTTCTTCAGCGACTTGGTGATCTTTCCGTAGGCCAGATCATTGCGCTCCGCCCCTTCGCCATCCATCAGGGTCAGGTAGTCAACGGCAACAAGTCCGATTCGGTGTTGCTTGTTGAGCCTTCTGGCTTCTCTCTGGATGTGAGAGAGGCGAACTCCTGGGGTGTCATCGACGTACAGCAGGGATTCGTTGTATGACTTCGCGGCGGCGTTGACGCGGCTCCAGTCGTCTACGTCCTTGGCCGCACGGTAGAAGATTTCAGGGTCAACCCCAGACTCACCGACAATCATCCGCTCGTAGATTTGAACGTCCGGCATTTCCAGTGAGAAACAAGCGACAGCCTCTTTCCGCTTCAGGGCGAAGTGGGACATGATCTTTCCCATCAGTGCCGTCTTGGCCATCTTAGGGCGGGCACCTACCACAACCAGCGAACCTGGAGGAACACGCTTCGGGTACAGCAGGCGATCCAGTGCGTCTATCCCCATGGTGAACCCGCGCACACCGCCCTCGACTTGGGCTGATACCTGGCCGACCCACTCCTTGCCGATTTCCCGAACGTGCCTCAGTCCGCCAGTTCGCATGGACCGCTCGTTGAGCGCAGACAGAACAGACTCGGCCCGTCCGATTCTCTGATGTACGTCGCCAGCGGTTGGATCAGTAATCATGGCAAGCGCCTTGTGCAGAGACTCCACCGCGTAACGCTCAATCGCTTTCTCCCGCACTGCTTCGGCGTAGGAAACGATATTTGCCGATGATCCAGAGCTTCCAGCCAGCTCAAACAGGTAATCCTCAAGGCGATCAGAGCAACGCTTGTCACGCTGCGCCTCGGCATACACGCTGAAGGCGTCTACACGTCCACCACGCTCGGCAACCCGGCCAATCGCGTCGTAGGCCACTGACAGCTCCAGGTCGGCAAAGCTGGATGGCTTCAGCATGGCCAGAACCTTCTGGGCCTGATCCCCGCCCATGTCGCCCAACAGCAGCAACCCACCGATGACGAACTGTTCCGCGATTTGTGTTGTGTTATCCATCGACCACTTGCTCCAAAACTCTGTCAAATCCCTTGCGGCTGGTCAGGTATTCAAAATCCGCTTTCCAGCCTCGATCATTCGATCCGGTTAGCCATGGGATGCCAGAGGCTGCGGTGAAATACTGCGTCCAGAAATGTTCAGTCTGGTGGCGTTGATCTTCACGCCAGCGGGAAGTCAGTTGCTTTTCGCGCTTGCTTCCCAGGTATCTAGCCAGCAAAACTTTTTGGCCAGCAGGAAAACACTCGTGGTAAATCTCGATGATTTTTTCGTGTGGACAGGCAAGCGGCTTTGCCGCTGATACGGCGGAGACTTCCGACGTATGTATATCTTCCTTTTCCCTTTCCTTGATCCATTCCGTAGTTGGGATTCGGGGGGATTCGGGGGGATTCTCTGAAGATGGCAGCTTTGATGCTGATCTTTTGTCGATCTTTTGGTGTTTTGCAAAGTTGACAATCTCCAAATACTCTTGATTATCAACAACATAGATATTAACCAATCCTTCCCGCCGAATTTCCCCGAATAACTCCGAAATGTTCAGATTGTCAGCGGGGAAGATCTGCATCTTGATTTTCTTCTCACTGAAAACCATGCGCCCCTCATCGTCGGCAAAGTTCCATAGGCCGATAAAGAGCAATCTGGCGAACGCAGAAAGCTCGACAATCTTCTCGTCTACCCAAAAGTCAGGCTTTATGGTTCTTATCCTTGCCATTACAGTTTCAGCCTTGCCAATAGCTCTCTGATTGCCTTGTCATACTCGGCAGGTGATAAATTCATTTGTTGCAGCTTTGCCTTTTCTTTTTCGTATTCAGACCAGCTCATAAAATCCCCCAGGCCAACAGAACGATGGCTGCGATAATTACTAGGGCCGCTTCAAATCTCGGCGTCATACGCACACGATCAGCACGATTGCAAAGCCAATGACTACCCCGTAGAAAATCCGTGTAATTGATAAATCACTGCTACGTCTGTTCATGTCTATCTCCTAAAAAAGAGCCGCCCGAAGGCGGCATAGTGGGAGGGTCTTACCTTGAATTTGCTTTCTTTGCCCGAAGTTCTGCCAGCCTTGCTTCCAGTTCGGCTTCTTCGTCGTCAAAACGCTGGCACAACAGCAAGCCCTTCTTTCTGGCAGCTTGATAAACGGTTATCGCGTCGTTATGCGCGAGATTTTCAATATCTGATTGCCAATCTGGATCTGGCTTACGGTTGCGGGCTGAACCGTTGATGATTTCGTTCAGTTCGCCTTTGGACTTGCCAAGTATTTCGGCCCACTCTGTTTCTGTCCGGCGCGGCCTGGCATAGGTGAACATCGCCAGTTTGTAGGCGTCGCGCCAAGTCCGGCAGTTCTGAATATCTTTAACGGAACAATGACGGTCCTTGAGCTCTCCTAGCATCGGCATTTGTCGCTGAATCATGCCTTCCTCCTAATTGTTCTCACTGTTCGCACTGGCGTTCGCACAGTGTTTTTACATAAATAAAAAGGGCTACGCGGCCCTGCTCTGAAGCAAGTCCGCAGCCGTATAAACACTTTGGAGACTGGCAATGACGTGCGCGTACTGGGTTTCACCAGTCCACTCTGTTCTGGGCAGACCGTTGACCGTCCATTTGCGGACAGCCTCGTATGATTTGCCGTTTGCATCGGCTACAACCTTGATGCCGCCAGCTTCTTTGATTGCTTGTTTAAGGATTGCTGTATTCATACCTAGGAAAAGTACAACTTTCGGTTGCTATTGTCAACAACTGATAGTTGGAGTGATACATGCCATGATTGCGCATATCAAAAACGGTCGGTCAAGATACAAATCGAATGAATAGCGAACAGGAATGTATTGCGTTTAGCGAAAGGCTAAATGCCGCTATGTCTGCAAAAGGCTATGCAGAAAGGGAGCGGGCAGGCGTGCTTATGAAATTGACAGGGGTTGGACGAGAAGGGGTCAGAAAGTGGCTTTCTGGCTTGTCTATCCCAAGGAAGCCACGCATAACCGAACTATCCAGCCATCTCTCGTGTAGAGCTGAGTGGCTAGAATATGGGGAAGGCCCTATGAGCCTGGAGGGGCATGGCGACCCAAGAGTTGCTGAACTCTTGCGGCTAACCGAAGCGCGACTCGACGCGGCAGATGAGGAGGAGCTTGCGAGGCTCGACATAGTGATTCGCCAGATTCTGAAGTAAACCAGTCGAGAAAAGCATGTATTTGCTGCAACTCCTTGTAAGTCATATCCAGCAGCGGGTTTTGTTCTTGATCCATGATCCGACTCCATGTAGGGGAACAACACTACTGTATAAATATACAGTAATCAATCCCGGTTAATCCGGCAGTGGAAATTATCAAGAGAGGGACTTCTTATGAAGAAAGCACTGCTAATACTGGCGACGAGCGTAGCAATTACCGGATGTGCGTCATCTTCCGGGGTGCTGCCTATGGGGCCAGACACTTACAGCATATCCGTCACAGCCTCCCCAGCCAGAGGGGGGAAAGATGGAGCAAGGCGAATTGCCATTACCGATGCTTCTGACTTCTGCTCAAGCAAGGGAAAGGAAATACTTGTTAACAACTTTAGTTCTGGCGGGATGTCATCCGAGCTAGTGTTCCAGTGTTTATCCCCTGGAGACGCCGGATACCATCGCCCAGCATACAGCACGGTTCCTGATGCCATAATAAAAACAGAGTAGTCATCAGTCTGAACCTAAAGCCCCTCTCCGGGGCTTTTTTTATGCCCATTGCAAAATATGCAACTTTCGGTTGTTGACTTATGCAACTTTCGGTTGTAGTCTACTCCCATACCAGATCAATTCTGTATGGAGAGAGACATGATCTACAGCATCGTACTTCCCTATGACGACGGCGACATGATGTCAGAGAAATCGGTCAAGGCCGTCATGGATGAAATGCGCCCTTATGAGCAGGTCGATTTCCGCAAGATGCCAGATGAAGAGATTGATGAGTACATCGCTGCATGGTTGAGCGGAGTAAAGCGCCAGCACCTTGAGGAGTGGTTTATCGATCTCCTGTGTAGTGACGCTTTTTTGACTGACACCATCTTGTCGTTGTGGACAGACCCCGTGGAATTTCAGCAAACAGTATTGCGCAAAGCGCGTGATGCTTTTCTGGAGCCATCAAGCAAAAACAGCATGAACCCGAATGGGGCGAGTATCGCCCAACAGCTAGAAGAAAATATCAGTGCGATATTGGAGAGGGATGCGGCATGAGCCTGGACCTAAAAACAATAGAGCTTGAATTTGAAGGAGTGGATGCCTGTGCAACGTCAACATTTCTCATCTTGTTTGAAGACCAGTTCAAACGCGATCCAACCGATGCGGCTCACAACCTCATGCGAAACATTGAAAGGCTGGTTGAAGCAAAACGCCGAGCCGATCCGGTGCTGGCTGTTACTGACGGTCGTGTTGTTAGCCTACGGGATCGTAGGAGAGATCGAGTATCAGGACGAGATGCGGGCAGAACATTTCCAGATGCGGGGTGAGTGATGAAAAACGCAAAAGCATCTGACTACATCTGGTGGCTTAAGAAACAGTACCCAGTCGGAGTAACAACGTTCGGCCCATGCGCAAACGGTTGCGGGATGTCGGCGCGTGGCGGTCGAGTATGCGCGGAATGTCTGACAAAAGAGCTGGAAAAGGTCGTCGGCGCAGAACTGGCAACGGAGCTTTACCTCAGCATCAGCCGACTTCACCGGGTCGAATGCGCCGTATTGGAAGCCGCGGGAGAGCTGTGATGACCGACCTAAGCAAAGACACAAGCAACTGCTGTGGAGCAAAGCCGATAGAAGAAACGGATATCTGCTCGCAGTGTAAAGAGCACGCCGATTTTGGTGATGTTAAGGAAACCTATTCTCGACCACCGCAGAACTTCGGAAGCATGGACAGTTTCCTATCCATGTGGGAAGCCATCAGTTAACGATTGAATCCAAGGCGCAAGTGTGCCCAAAGGAGATAACCATGAACTTAGTTTACGAACCTTCAAAGACAACGCACTGGAAGAACCTTTTTCCAAGCAAGACCATGCTGCTTGGCTCTCACAACCTGAACGAAGGTGAAGAGCTGATCGCCAAGATCAAGCGCGTGACCATTGAGCAGATCAAGAACACCAGCGGCCAGACAGAGCATGTGCCCGTCCTGCACTTTGATGGAAAGGTTCCGCCAATGGTCCTGAACATTACAAACAGCAGATCTATCGCCTCACTCTACGGCGAGCATTACGACCACTGGGAGGGCTGTAGCGTCCAGATTTTCGCCACCAAGGTAAAGGCATTCGGTATCGAGCAGATGGCCTTACGGATCAGGGAGGCCATCCCAGACACCAACCAGGACATATCTGAATATGACGACGCCCTTAGAGCCTGCACCACCATACAGGACTTGCAGAAGGTTTTTATGAGCATACCAAAGCACCTGAAACCAAAACTGGTAGCCACTAAGGACGAGATCAAGGAGGCGCTCAGTGAAAAGAATTGATCTCGAACAAGGCAGCTTTGAATGGCATTCACTCCGTCATGGAAAGCTAACCGGAACGACGCTGAAGAGCGCACTAGGCTCAAAGAAAGTGCAGGACACACTGCTTTATAAGCTGGTTTCTGAGCGCATGACAGAGCCACAGATTGACGAAATCAATTCTCAGTCTATCGCCAGGGGTCGTGAACTTGAGCCGATTGCAAGAAAGGCTGTGATCGAAAAGACGGGGCTACACTTCGTCGAGACTGGAATGCTTATCTCTGAAGAAATCCCAGATTTCGGCCTGTCTCCAGATGGCATCTATGAGGAAAGCGGCAAGATAGTTGGAGGGCTAGAAATCAAGTGCCCGGACAGCAAAAAGCACATTGAATACTTAATTCAGGGCGGCGTTCCAAGCGAATACGCAGACCAGGTAAAAGCCCCATTCCTCATTTCTGACGACATTCAGTGGTGGATATTCGCCAGCTTCGATGATCGCAATTACGAGCGCCCGCTACACATCGTCAGAGTCCGCCGCAGCGACATCAAGACCATAGAAGAGGACAGGAAAAAGCTCGCGGATTTTATGAAGCGAGTAGACGACGAACATGCAAATTTAACGTTTTAAGGAAACAGACATGGCACGTGGCATCAATAAAGTAATTTTGATCGGAAATTTAGGAAACGAACCAGAGGCGAAATACCTCCCCAGTGGTGGAGCGGTGACAAATATCACCGTGGCCACCAGTGAAAGCTGGAAGGACAAACAGACCGGCCAGCAGCAGGACAGAACTGAATGGCACCGGGTCGTCTTTTTCAACCGCCTCGCCGAAATCGCCGCCGAATACCTGAAGAAAGGCAGCAAGGTATACATCGAGGGATCACTTCGCACCCGCAAATGGCAGGGGCAGGACGGGCAGGACAGATACACAACGGAGATTGTCGCCAGCGAAATGCAAATGCTGGACGGGAAAAGCGAAAACAGTTCACAGCCGCAGCAAGGGGCAGGGAAGCCCGATCCTGATCCAGGCTTTGATCAGTTCGATGACGATATCCCATTCTGATGGCGCACCTAATCTGCTATCGAAACCTGTGTGTGTTCAAGCGTGAAAACCTGGCTGACGCATACATAAAAAGATTGGGGAAAGTTGTAGAGAAGTGCGCCTGCCCTGTATGTGGATGCAGGGTGTTTATAGTGGCGGCGTAAGAGTTTATGGCTGCGTGTAGCTCAGTGGTAGAGCGGCTGTTTTATATCAGCAGGTTTAGGCCGATGAAGGACGCTGGTTCGATTCCAGCCACGCAAGCCACCCATTAACCAAAGGAGAAAAGGAAATGCTGATCATCACAAGGAGAACGTCAGAGGTGCTAATGATCGGGGATGAAGTAAAGGTAACGATCCTCGGCGTTAGTGGGAATCAGGTAAGGATAGGCATAGACGCCCCCAAGGACGTACCAGTCCACAGGGAAGAGATTTACCGGCGTATTAAGGCAGAAGAGGCTTAACCGCTGCAACAGGGGCCGAGCCGCAAAGCGGCGAGTGTCCCGCGCAGCGAACTGATTGCAATTGTTAAGCAGCTTATTTCTACGGAGTAATTTATGGATTCGATTTGGAAGTTTGAACTTGAAGTAATCGACGAGCAGTTAATTAAAATGCCTGCTGGGTCCCTGACTCTTGATGTGCAAGTACAGAATGGGAAGCCCTGTCTGTGGGCGAGGGTGAACCCAAAGATTGAAAAGGTTAAGCGCCGCATCATCACTCACGGAACTGGGCATCAGGTGCCTGAAACTACAGGCGACTATATCGGCAGCTACCAGCTTCAGGGCGGCGCGTTGGTGTTTCACGTTTTCGAGGCTGCTTAACACACGTTATGAGTTTTATTGATGATGACAGAGTGTGCCAGTTCCATGTTGGGCAGGTTTGGGAAAGCCCTCGTGGGTATTTGTATAAAGTTATTGGGGTGCAGAGGGGTGGACAAGCTGTATTGCGGCTTGGGGTTGATGGGACCGGGAGAATTGTCCGCCGGGATTGGGATGCAGTAATTAACTGGGTTCTGTATAGCGACTCATAACGCAGAAGTAACCGGCGTGCCCGGCTTTTCGGGCACGTCCGGTTGACTGCCGGGTTAGGCAACAAACGATAGGAGAACGATATGGCTTCACAACTGATTGGAACTACCGAAACCGGCTGGTTCAACCCTGGCGTAAACCCGCCGCCGTTTGACATGAAGCTGCTGCTGATGGTGGCCGGCTCACGCTCAGATGATTGCGGCAGGACGTTTGAACCCTACACGGTGGTGATGACAGCCTACGTGCAGCAGCAAGGGCCGGGCGATGAATACGACGATGAACCGGCCTTTGACGAATACATGGCCGGCGACCAAACCGATTTTCTCGACTTCCAGTTCAACCTGAAAGATGAGGACGGCGAAGTGCTGGATTGGTACAGCGACAGCATTGTGGCATGGGCCTACTACCCGCTCGGTATCGCGCAGACGGCGGTGAATGTCGAGCGCGAACGGCAGGCGGCATTGGTGCCTAACCACGAGTGAAGCGGTGCGCGTAGCGCATCCGAACGAAGTGGGCTTACACGCATTGTTAACCAGCGAGAACACAATGATCAAATCACTGAACGACCAATTTATTGAATACCAGATTTTGAAAGAACGACTGAAAGACGCGCTCTACGA
>SBGI01000226.1 GCA_006227015.1 Gammaproteobacteria bacterium | reverse complement strand
GGGTATAGAAAACTGCACGAGAGAAATCTCGATATCCATCGGCAAATACCATAATCCCCGTAGAGACTACTTACCATAATGAAGCAGATCGCTATGGTAAACAGGTGGCGACAACTGGCGTAGTAAAGTGCGCCCCAGAATTGCGGAAACGTCGCATGCTGGTTATTCACCGGAATGGTAAAGATCACCGCAACCATAACCAGCGCCAAAACTGTCAGCCAGGAAATAGCCACCCGGTTGCGCTGAAAGAAGCTGATCATCGCAGGCTGATGGTATACGTGAAAATAGGCCGCAAATATCCCCGGCAAAAAGCTTCCGAAGCGGGTCCAGGGCTTCACATAAATATAATCAATAATGTCAAAAAAGCCTTCACAGGATTTCTCATACCAGCAGATCGGTAAAAACAGTTCATAGCGCCAGATAATCAGGAATCTGACAACTACAAAGCCGATAAAGGCCATCAACATGGACCAGAACAATGTCTTTGGCGAGCATGATCGCATCCCCCACAACAACAGCAGGGGGAACAGGAAGTAAAACTGCTCTTCAATCGCCAACGACCATGTCCAGGGCATAAAATGCGTTGACGCCGGCAGCAAATTGTTAATGTATATAAGGTTGCTCCAGACATATTCCTTGTTAGGTGCCGCAAGAAACCCGAACCCCATTGCCAGAATATAGGCAGGCATCAGCCGCATGAAACGCCGCTGGTAAAAACGCCCGAAGCGGATACTGGATGTCTTTCGATACTCTTTCATCAGGATGGCAGAAATCAGAAAGCCACTGATGACAAAGAAAATATCCAGGCTCAAATCACCGTTGAAAACCCAGTTCAACCAGACAGGTGCCGAGTAAAACAGCTCAACCACAGACTCATCAAAGATGCTCAGAAACCAGACACAGTGAATCGAAAGCACGATAAGGATAGAGAGCGCTCGCAACCCATCGACTGCACGCAGCTGCCCCTGACCCGGTGCAAAAAGAATTCTGAGATTGTTTTTTATTGAAAAAGGACTAACGTTGGTGGTCACAAAAATTTTCTCTTAAGTTTTATCAGTTGATACTTCTGAGCATTGGCAGACAGTTTTTCATACCTTCTCTAAAACCTGTCGTTGAAACGTATCCCAGATCCCTGCCAGCCTTTTCCACTGAAATAGTTACCGGTCGCGACAGTAGCCTGACCGCCGCTTTACTGACGGGCAGGGTACGCAGCAATTTGTAACGAGCCAGCAACTCGAGCAAACCAGCTACGGGCATCACCAGGTTCTCACTAACTGAGCCGGGCATCTTCAGGTCCAGCTCATTACACAACACTTTGGCAAGCTCCTGCCAGGATGGGGACTCCTTTGAGCTGGCATTATAAATTTCACCGGCAGCTTCCGGCTGGCAGGCACAACGAATCAGCAGGTCCGTGAGGTCTGAAATATAGACAAGGGGGATTTGGTGGTCGCCACCACCGATCAATTTAAACTTGCCTTTGGAAATCATATTAACCAGTTCAGGCAAGAAACCGCCGGGACGGTCTCCCGGCCCGTAAATAAATGCCGGCCTGACGATGGTGGCTTCTAGCTTTCCCGCACGACAGGCTTCGAAACAGGCTTTTTCAGCAGCAATTTTCGCCTGGGCATAAGGGTCAATACTGCTGCTCAGCAGGGCATGCCGCTCATCGCATTCACTGGCTTCACTCAACTCATAGACCGCAACACTGCTGACATACACAAAACGCTGTACCCCCGATGTGTGGGCTGCATCCAGCAGGTTGTTTGTACCTTGTGCAATCACTCGGTGTAGATCTGAGTTGCGGTGACCCACCCCTGTCAGCGCTGCACAATGAAACACCACACCAGCCCCGGCCATAGCTTCGGCCAAGCCTTCAGACTGACAAACGTCACCGGGAACAAGGGAGATACCGAGGGATTCCAACTTTGCCGTTTCACTTTGGGGGCGAACCAGTGCTGTGACTGTCCAGCCTTGTTCAACCAGCCGCTCAGCGAGAGCGCCACCTACAAAACCCGTGGCCCCGGTGATAAAGGCTTGTTTTTCCTGGTATGACATAGACCCTGTATCCCTGCAACGTCTTCAGCTAGTAATCCTGCACTGATTAGCGACTGGATGGACCTTTGGAACGAAGGCGCTTCAACTGCCGATCCCAACGTTTTTTATCTTGTGGCGCTTGTTGCCTCTGCTTCTTGCGGACCGTCAGGTCCACTGCGTAAAGGACATCGGAGAGCGACTTGTCGTCCAGCTCGATCCACTGCCCCTTGCGCACATAGGAGGGCATGAAGATCGGCCCAAAGCGCACCCGCTTCAAACGGTTCACCTCCACACCCTGTGATTCCCAAAGGCGGCGAACCTCGCGATTGCGGCCTTCCATCAATGCCACTGTATACCAGCCATTGCTGCCCACACGCTCCCCGGGTACCACATCGCTGAATTTGGCAATACCGTCATCAAGCAATACACCTTCGCGAAGACGCTTGAGCATGGCGTCATCCACCTGCCCATGTACGCGCACCAAATACTCACGATCCACCTCGTAGGAAGGGTGCATCAGGCGATTGGCCAACTCTCCATTATTTGTGAACAGCAGCAAGCCCGTGGTGTTGATATCCAGGCGGCCGACAACGATCCAACGTTCGCCGCTCAGTCTGGGCAAATGATCAAATACAGTTTTTCTTCCTTCCGGGTCAGACCGCGTACAGACCTCCCCCTCAGGCTTGTTGTAGACAAGCACCCGGATGCGCTGGTCCGAGCTTGGCAACTTGGCGCGCTTGCCATCCACTACCACCGTATCGTCGGCGGAAACGCGATCCCCCAGCTTGGCAACTTGGCCATTCACCTGAACGCGACCGTCACTGATCCACTGCTCAAGCTCCCGGCGCGATCCGTAACCGGCTGCCGCCAGTACTTTCTGCAACTTGTCTGCCATCAGTTCTGTTGCATCCCGCTTTCTTCGTCCACCATGGGTGTTTCCTGTTCGATGGCAGATTCCTCATGTTCCGCTGGCAATTGATCCTGTGTCGCCCCTTCCACGAGACTCTCCCGGGTGTCTGCCACCTGCAGTGACAGCTCGGGGTCAAGACTGTCTATATCTCGAATATCGTTAAGCGCAGGTAAATCCTCGAGACTTTTCAGATTGAAATAATCAAGAAATTCACGAGTCGTTGCGTACAGAGCCGGGCGCCCGGGAACATCACGGTGTCCAACCACCCGTACCCACTCCCTTTCCAGCAGGGTTTTTACAATTTCTGAGCTGACCGACACGCCACGAATTTCTTCAATATCGCCCCTGGTGAGTGGTTGCCGATAGGCAATCAGCGCCAATGTCTCGAGCAGTGCCCTGGAGTATTTCTTGGGCTTTTCTTCCCACAGGCGATTGATCCAGGGGGCCAATTCCTGGCGCACCTGAAAACGATAGCCGCTGGCGGTTTTCGTCAGTTCATAACCCCGGTTGGCACAGTCATTTTCGATATCTTCAAGTACCGCAAGTAACTGATCCTTTGCCGGCACCTGATCAATATCAAACAGCCCCTGTAGATGACCAATATCAAGGGAACGCCCCGATGCGAGCAGCGCACCCTCTACTATGTTTTTTAACTGATCGTTATCCATTTATTCCTTACTCGTTAACGCGCCTTCACATGGATTGGGCCATAGGATTCACTCTGCACAATTTCTACCAGTGACTCCTTGATTAGTTCCATAATGGCCAGAAAAGTCACCACCACACCACTGCGCCCTTCGCTGAGGCGAAACAGGCTAACAAAGGGAACAAATTGTTTGTCGCGCAGTGTATCCAGAACCTGCGACATACGCTCTCGGGTCGATAATTTTTCCAGCTGCACTTTGTGACTTTCAAACATTTCTGCCCGCCTTAACACTTCAGCCAATGACAGGAGAATTTCCTTCATTGCCACATCAGGCTGCGGGCGCTCACGCTGTCGATCCGGCTCTTTTGCAGACGCCAAAAAGACATCTCGACCCAAGCGGGGTAATTCATCAATATCCTCTGCCGCCTGCTTGAACCGTTCATACTCCTGTAACCGGCGAATCAACTCTGCCCGGGGATCTTCCTCTTCTTCCTCGACGGCCTGCCGCGGCAACAGCATGCGGGATTTGATTTCTGCCAGCATGGCCGCCATCAACAGGTATTCTGCCGCCAGCTCAAGCTGCATGGCCTGCATCATGTCGATATAGGTCATGTACTGACGGGTGATTTCAGCCACATTGATTTCCAGGATGTCGAGGTTCTGACGACGGATCATGTAAAGCAACAGGTCCAGAGGTCCTTCAAATGCCTCGAGAAAAACTTCCAGTGCTTCGGGGGGAATATACAAATCCTTGGGGAGCTCAGTAATCTGGCGCCCCATAATCATGGCGAACGGCATCTCTTCCTGAAGCGGATGGGAAGGAGACTCCGGTGCCGGCATATCCTGAGAGGTGTTTGCTTCTGGAAGAGTTTGGGGAGCCATGGAACCACGATTAGCGCTGAAGGAAAGAGCCATTATACTGTGATTCGTTGCTGCGACCAGCAGCTCGCACGCAACCTGCTCAGGCGAGAAAATCTTCGAACTGCCCTACGCCCTGCCTGACAATTTCAGGGGTGTCACCGGTCAAATCCACGACCGTGGTCATTTCCAGTCCACAGAACCCACCGTCAATAATCAGATCCACCCGGTGTTCGAGCATATCCCGGATATCGTAGGGGTCGGTCAGCGGGTATTCGTCATCCGGCATGATCAGTGTCACACTCATCAACGGTTCGCCCAACTCCTCCAGCAAAGCCAGGGCGATAGGATTTGCTGGCACCCGCAAGCCTATGGTTTTCCGCTTGGGGTGCATCAGGCGGCGCGGAACCTCAGAAGTGGCCTCCAGAATAAAGGTGTAGGACCCCGGAGTGTGAGCTTTCAGCGTACGATAAACCTGGTTGTCGACTTTGGCATAGAGTGCCAGCTCAGAAAGGTCCCGGCAGACAAGAGTAAAATTATGGTGCTTGTCCAGATGGCGGATCAGCCGGATTCTATCCAGCGCCTTCTTATCCCCAATATGACAGCCAATGGCATAGGCCGAGTCAGTGGGGTAAATAATAACGCCCCCCTGCCTGATGATTTCAACTGCCTGGTGTATCAGGCGCAACTGGGGATTATCTGGGTGAATGGTAAAAAACTGGCTCATGGGTAACTACTGTATTCTGGCTTGGGGCATTATCTCACAGTAGCGGCCAGAAAGAGGCGAGGTTTTTACCCTGATGGCATGGAAGATTACTGGACAGCCAGCTCTTCGAAATATTTTTTCTGGAACTCCCCGAGGGGCAGAGGCTTACTGAAATAGAACCCCTGGCAGCTGTTACAGCCCAGCTGCTGTAAGATACGGTACTGCGCTTCGTTTTCCACGCCCTCAGCCACGGTTTTCAAACCCATGCTGGTCGCAAGTGCAACAATACCTGCCACAATCGCCTTGTCATTCTCATCCTTTTCCATGTCGCGAATAAACATACGATCAATTTTCAGCACATCAACTGGTAAGCGTTTTAGGTAATTCAGCGACGAAAAGCCACTCCCAAAATCATCGATGGCCAGGGTCAAGCCCATGGCTCGCAAGGCATTCAATTCCTCCTCCAGCTCACCAGGATTTTCCATAAGTGTGCCTTCGGTGATTTCCAGCTCCAGCATCTGAGGTTCAATCAGATACTCTTCAACGATTCGCTGCATTTTCTCTTTGAAGTCATCCAGCTGAACATCTTTACCGGAAAGATTTACCGCAACCTGCAATTTGTGGCCGTCTTCCTGCCACTGTTTTAATTGCTTGCAGGCAGAATGTAACACCCAGTCACTCACCTGGTTGATCAGCCCTGACTCTTCGGCCATGGGAATGAACATATCCGGGGAAACAAATCCGTGGCGAGGATGCTGCCAGCGAATGAGTGCTTCAACACCCATAAGCTCGCCATTTTTAAGGTCAATTTTCGGCTGATAATAGAGAATCAGCTCGTCGTTCTGGATAGCGTTCCGCAACTCCCGCTCAATTTCCATGCGGCGAGCAATCTCGTCTTCCATCCCCTCGACATAAAAACAGTAGTTATTACGCTGCTCCTTGGCCCGAAACATTGCCGAGTCGGCATGTTTCATCAGCGACCCGATATCCTGCCCGTCCTGTGGGAACACCGATATGCCGATACTGGTTGTAACAAACATTTTCTGCTGCAGAAAAACAAAGGGCTGGCTCAACGCATCACAGATTTTTCCCGCAATTTTGGAGACCGTATCCAGATCTGTTACACCTTCAAGGATGACGGTAAATTCATCGCCACCCAAGCGGGCGATAAAGTCCTGGCTTCTGACACAACGGCGGATACGTTCGGATACTGCCTTCAACAGCAAATCTCCGGCATCGTGCCCGAGGGTGTCGTTAATCATTTTAAAGCGGTCGAGATCCAGGAACAGAATGGCCAGCTTTTTCTCTTCAAGCTGGGCACGATTCAACATCAGGCGCAACTGCTGCATCAGATGTGTACGATTTGGCAAACCGGTGAGGGGGTCGTGATAGGCCAGTTGTTTGACGTGTTTCTCGACCTTGTTAGCCTGGATCAAGCGCGAAACCCGCTGCTTCAACACGGAGAAGTGAATAGGCTTGGGAATATAATCGGTAGCACCGGCCGCGAAGGCTTTCACAATGGAATTCTCATCTTCCAGCGCCGTCACCATCAGTACCGGCGTATCGGCACCATTGGGCAGTTGACGAATACGCTCACAAGCCGCAAAACCATCTACCTCGGGCATCATGGCATCCATGAGTACAAGATCAGGCATATTGCGCTGACAGAGAGAGACCGCCTGCTCGCCATTGCTGGCTTCTTCAATCACATAGTCTTCTGTCTTGAAGACATTTTTTAAAGCCAACCGCATGGAACGGTCATCATCCACAATAAGAATATTGTAGGTATTACCTTTTAAACGATTTTCACTGTCGCTGCCGACAATATAATCCTGTAATTCTTTGCTCAGAGTGGCATAGGCTTCTTTCAGCTGTTTGTGCAGAAGCTCCGCATCGGCGAGATCATCTGTAGCTCCCTTTTCTTCCAGGGATTTGGATAGATCTGCAACCCGCCTGGCACCAAAATTGGAGGCGCTGCCTTTCACCGTATGGGCCAGCTCGCGGACTTTTTTTGCATCACCATCCAGAATCGCGTGCTGCAGGGATTGCAGATAGACCGGTGTATCTTCAAGAAATGCCTCAATCATGGAAACCAGCACTTCCCCAACGCTGCCTTTCAACTCCTCGATCACAAGAGGATCAAAGCCGTCGCCGGGGATGTCCAAATGGGGTGGCGCAGTAAGGCTTCCCACATCAGTATCGTTGGCGAAATCCTCTGACTCGCCCTGCTCGGCCGGCACCCATTTCAGCAGCATTTTTTTCAATTCATGAATACGTAACGGTTTGGATAGGAAATCATCCATTCCCGACGCTGAACAACGCTCCACTTCTGTCTGAGTATTATTTGCCGTCATGGCGACGATCGGTATGCCGTCCCCGTCGTGTCGGCCACCCTCATACATGCGTATCTGCTTGGTTGCATCATAACCGTTCATAACCGGCATGTAGCAATCCATAAGAATCAGATCAAAGTTATTGCGCACAATGGCTTCAACGGCGACCTTGCCATTTTCTGCTAACTGGCAGTCACAACCCATGCGCTCAAGCATGCCGATAGCAACCTGCTGATTTGCCCGGTTGTCATCGACCACCAGTACCTGTCGCGGATGTGCATATAGCTTTTCAATGGTGTGAGGTTCAATCCGCTTGCGTTGTTTGCCGGCATCGCCCTCTCCCAAAAGATACTGTTCAAAGCAACTCTTTAGATCACTCGCCCTGAGAGGCTTACTGAGATAGGCCACACCTTGGATTTTTTCCGGGCTTTCCTTATCCCATGGATTGTTAAAGACGGTAAATACGCAGTTTTTCACGGATGCTTCATCCCGAACCAACCGCAGGAAATCCGGCGCGCGTAAGCCCGGCATATCCTCATCAATCAACAGCACATCCAGCACTTTATCCTGCTTTGAAAGGTGCCGGATGTACTCAAGGGCATCGACCCCCGAATCGATGACATCACAACTCATCCCCAGCTTCTCTATCTGTTGCGAGCCATAGGCACCGACAATGGCACTGTTGTCAATTAGCAACGCCTGCTTACCCTGGTAGTCGTTGGTTTTTGCTGATGTATTGAGCTTTTTGGGGTTTTCCACAACTCCGGCCGGCAAGGTAAACAGGAAAGAACTTCCTTTGCCTGTTTCACTTTCAACCCGGATTGAACCACCCATCAATTCAACGATCTGCTTGCTGATTGCCAGCCCCAGCCCGGTACCCTCATATCTTTTCGTGCTGGAGGAATCCACCTGAGTAAAGGCATCAAAGATTTTTTTCTGGCTCTCTTCGGTAATACCAATGCCGGTATCGCGCACCTCAACTTGCAACAACTTACCATCTTCGGGAGAAAACTCTTCGTCCAGACAGGAGACATAAATGGATACTTCACCCATTTCGGTGAATTTTATGGCATTGCCCACCAGGTTGATAATGACCTGCCTGATTCGCGAGCCGTCACCATGGATGTAGGTGGGCACCCCCTCCTCAATCAGATAACCGACATCGATTTTCTTTTTCAGCGCCTGATTGGCCAGGAGGCTGATCACTTCGTCCATCAATTCATGCAGGGAACAGTCTTCTTTTTTAATCGTCAGATTATTTGAGTCAATCTCGGAAAATGTGAGGATTTCATCAATCAGCTCCAGCAGGCCCTCGCCGGATAGTTTTGCCGTCTCCACATATTCCTGTTGCTTGGGGCTCAGGCCCATGGTCATCAACAGGTCGAGCATGCCGAGAACAGCATTCATGGGAGTTCTCAGTTCGTGGGTTACATTCGCCGCAAATTCACCCTTGATCCTGGCAGATTCCAGAGCAGCTGACATGGCCCGCATAAGTTCCTGCTGACGGTTTTCCAGTGCTTCCATCATGGAGTTAAAGGCATGTTGCATCTCCGCAATGTCGGCGGGGCCACCGAGGTCAGCGCGGATGACCGAGTCCCCGCTCTCAGCCCGTTTCATGCTGGTTGCGAGTTTTTCCAGCGGATTTGTCAGGCGCCGGGAAATACCCAGTAACATCAGTAACAGAATGACGGCAACCACCAGTGAGATCAGCAAGTTGCTGCGCAAAATACTCTGTTCCATCAGGATAGAAGCATCTTTGCCTATCTGTAGCAGGATGTGCCCCAGTAACTCTTCACTGTCAGCAGAGGGGCTATCAACAAATTCATTCCAGATATTATCTTGCGACTCACCGGCAATTACCGGTGCACTGAACAGCCACACACTACTATCTTCAAACACCAGCGACACGTCATCCGGCCGGTTGTTAACCGGCCGTAGCTCTTCACTGCTGGTGTAAAGCACTTCCCCTGTTTCAGTGAGTACCGCTACAGACTTTACACCCGGAAAGTTGAGGGCATTATCGACCAGGTCTTTGGCACTATCCTTACTTTGGTAAAGCAGTGCCAGCTCCCCCTGTTTGGCTAGAGAACTCGCCACTTGCAAACCCTGTTCAATTTGCCTGTCGCGAAATATCTGGCTGGAAATATTACTGACTGCGAGGGAAGTAATCAGCGCCATGAATAGGATGCCGACAACAAAAATCAGGGTCAGCTGATGCCTGAACTTCATACTGCCGGCAGACTTATTCTTAAAGCGGTTCATGAGGGGGGAGGTTACCTGGCGGGCAGGATCAGGTCGACTTTTTCCCTGATATCGTTGGATAAAGAGATACCCAAATGGTTGCCGGTACGCTCGTTAACAGCCAAGAGCACATCCCTGAGCGGCCTCATGGTAGGCTCGGCTTTATGCTCTAGCACCTGGTTGGCAATTTTCCCCAGACTGGCGCCCATTTTTTTATTATCCGGATACACGGCAAATAACGCACCATGTTTAACATGCAGGGGGTTAGATGAAAATACCACCAGGTTTTTATTCCAGGCTGCATCAAGCAA
>SBGI01000272.1 GCA_006227015.1 Gammaproteobacteria bacterium | reverse complement strand
GCTACGCGTTCTTCAATGCTGCTCATGATATTTATTCTCTCCTGTATTAAGAAAGTATTCTGTTGCCCGGCCCTTTAAAAACCACCCCACAACAAAAAATCTGTTATTGACGGCATGTCAGGCGCGCATTTTACCTCAAATACCGCACGCTGTAACCGCTTTCGAAAAAATCCTCATATTCACTGAAAATACAGTGAATTAGGCCATATAGAGGCCACCGTTAACATGGATATTCTCACCGGTGACGTAGGCGCCGCCTTCACTCACCAGAAAGTCCACCACGGCCGCAATTTCCTCCGGCTCGCCCAAACGGTTCAGGGGAACCTGGGACAAAATAGCTTCCCGTTGGGCATCAGCCAACTCTTTGGTCATATCGGTGTCGATAAAACCCGGAGAGACCGCATTGACCGTAATGTTTCGGGGCCCCAACTCCTTGGCCAAAGACCGGGTAAACCCGCCCACACCAGCTTTGGTCGCGCAATAGTTGGTCTGCCCAACGTTACCCATCGCCCCCACCACAGAGCTGATGTTAACGATTCTGCCCCAGCGGGCCTTGGTCATACCCCGCAGACAGGCTTTGCTCAGACGGTAAATGGAGTTGAGATTGGTATCAATAACATCAAACCATTCATCATCCTTCATGCGCATCAGCAGGTTGTCCTTGGTGATACCGGCATTATTGACCAGTATCAGCGGTGCGCCATAACTCTCGGTGATGGTATTGATAAGACTGTCCACCGACTCCTGACTGGCGACATCAAGTACCATGCCAGCACCTTTAATCCCTTTTTCCGCAAAACGCGCGGTAATTTTTTCCGCACCCGACTCAGAAGTGGCTGTACCAATCACAGTAGCGCCCTGTGCACCCAGGCTGTCAGAAATAGCTGCACCTATGCCCCTGCTGGCACCAGTTACCAGTACAATTTTGTCCTGTAAACTCATGTTCTTCTCCTTAATAACCAAACGACTACCGGATTTAAACGGCAGCCAATGCTTCTTCTAGGCAACCACAGTCTTCCGTTGCATAACTGTTTAATGAGCGCTCAATCCTTTTACCGAGACCGCTCAACACTTTGCCAGCCCCGCATTCCACCAGCGTATCAATGCCACTCGATGTCAGGGTGTTAACGCAGTCGACCCAGAGCACGGGAGCCGTAATTTGCTCAATCATCAGTTGCTTGATTTTTTCAGGGTCACTCTCGGTTTTGGCATGGACGTTGTGAACAACCAATACGTTGGGAGCGGAAAATTCAGTAGCGAGAATTTCGCTCGCCAGTCGGTCGGCCGCGGGTCGCATCAAACTGGTATGGAAAGGTGCACTGACGGGTAAAGGCATAGCCCTTTTTGCCCCTGCGGCCTTACAACCTTCAATCGCCCGCTCCACAGCCGCCGCATTACCAGCGATGACAACCTGACCGGGGGAATTGAAATTGACTGCAGCCACTTCCTCGCCCTGGCAGGCCTCTGCACATACGGCTTTGATCTTGTCATCATCCAGGCCGATGATAGCCGCCATTGCCCCCTCACCCGGTGCAACGGCATCCTGCATATACGCACCGCGATTGCGGACTAAACGAACAGCATCCTGAAATGCAACCACCCCTGAACAGACCAGTGCCGACCACTCACCAAGACTGTGCCCTGCCATCAGCGCAGGCTGAGCACCATTTTCCTGTTGCCAGATACGCCATACAGCCACGCTGGCTGTCAGCAATAGTGGCTGGGTTCGCTCGGTCAGAGTGATGTCTTCCTGCGTGCCATTTTGCACCAGATCCCAGAGGTCATAGCCGAGCACCTCAGATGCTTCAGCAAAGGTTTCACCCACAACGGGATATTTTTCGGCAAGCTCGGCAAGCATGCCCAGCTTTTGTGATCCCTGCCCGGGAAAGACGAACGCAAGATTATTTTTCATCGAATACCTCTGATTGATTACTTTTATCAGCCAGCCGACTTTCAATCAGCGTCGGCAGGTCTTTTTCCACTTCTTCTATGGCAACCTCCAGGGCCTTGGCAAACCCTGTGACGGAAGCACCACCATGACTTTTCACCACGACCCCTCGCAACCCCAACATACTTGCACCATTATATTGAGCTGGGTCGACCTGATTGATCAGGCGCTTCAGAGCCGGCTTCATCAGGAATGCGCCAAGCCTGGCCAACAGACTTTCTGAAAGTGTCTGCCGTAAAAGGCCCTGTATCATTTTTGCCACACCTTCACCGGTTTTTAATGCCACGTTGCCACTGAAGCCATCACACACCACGATATCCGCCACGCCGGAAAACAACGTGTCACCTTCAACAAAACCAATGTAGTTGATATCAGCATCAGCTTGCAGCAACTCCGCAGCATCGAGTATTTCCTGTCGACCCTTTATAGCCTCTACACCAATATTCAACAAACCCACCGAGGGTGTAGTTACTGAGGGGGACATTGCGACCAGGGACGACATCAGTGCAAATTCATATAACTGCCGGGCGGTGCACTCAAGATTAGCCCCCAGATCCAGTAAATAGGTATAACCACGACTGGTCGGCACCCGGGTACAAATGGCTGGGCGGCTGATTCCGGTCAAGGTTCCCAGTTGGAACAGTGACATTGCCATCAGGGCCCCGGTATTCCCTGCGCTCACACAGGCCTGGGCAGTACCCTCTTTGACAAGTTGCACCGCCTTCCACATAGAAGATTCACGTTTGTTGCGCAAGGCACTACCGGGCTTTTCATCCATGGCGACCGATTGCTCGCAATGCTGCACACTCAGACGTCCGGCAAATGTTTCATTGTCGTTGTCTAGAAAGGTATCAATTTCTTGGCGATCGCCGCAGAGGACAATCTTCAGGTGGGGTAACTGGCGCAGTATATCGAGAGATGCGGGTACCGTGATGCGGGGACCAAAATCCCCGCCCATGGCGTCAATGGCGAGACAGAGAGAGTCAGCCAAAAAAATACGTTCAGGCCGGGAGGTATTAGTCTTCGGCAGAAGCTACGACTTTCTTGCCGCGGTAAAAACCATCGGCTGAAACATGGTGACGACGGTGCTTTTCACCACTGACCGGGTCAACGGACAAAGTGGGTCCTGTCAACGCATCATGTGAACGACGCATGCCACGCTTGGAACGGGTTTTACGGTTCTGTTGAACGGCCATTTTATACTCCTGATAAAAACTGTTTGTTATCTGTTAATGATCGGAGCCACTGTTTTTCAGTTGCTCCAGAATACTAAAAGGGTTTTCTTTCCCCGATTCTTTCGGCTCCGTCGAGGCCGAAACATGCGGTTCGGCCTTGCAACTCTCCGATGGATGGTATGTCACAAAAGGCAACGCCAGTAACAACTCATCCTCAACCATCCCCGACAGATCCGCTGTCTCCTGTTCTACTACCCACGGATCGAGATCCTTGGGAAGCGATTTCGCCTCGTCTTCGGACCACACGATGCCAAGCCTGAAATCAACATCAAGAGGTAGCGTCATCGGCTGAAGACAGCGCTGACAAGCTACCTCTACTATCGTTTTCACACTTCCTGCCACTACTTTCCGCCCCTGTTCAGCCATCTCGAACACGAGTTCGGCATGAATAGGCGCGTTGATAGCAAGCACGGCATCCCGTAATCTTTCACAGTGCGAGACAGACACCTGCCCCGACAAGGTTTCGCCCTGATTGGCCAAACGTCTGGGATCCAGAATCCTAGGCAATTGACTTCTCTGAGGGGGTGTCGACATAGGCGCGCAATAATAGTGATATCACTTTGATCTGTCAAAGAAAAATTCCTCCAGATCAGCCACATCCGGCGTCAGTTACAGAACACCGTGAAAAGGCTATAAGTGATAGCCTATCCAATTTCCAATATTGCAGTTACCGAATACAGGAGACACCGTGCAACCACTGATTCTCGCCTCTTCGTCGAGCTACCGGAGAAGCCTTCTCGACCGACTGCGCGTGCCCTACAGCGCACATGCACCGGACATTGACGAGCAACAATTGCCGAATGAAACGCCCTCCAGCATGGTGCGGAGACTTTCCGAGGGCAAAGCGCGCGCTATTAGCGAACAATATCCCGACAGCCTGATCATCGGTTCCGACCAGGTTGCCGTGATTGGTGACAGCATTCTCACCAAACCGGGCAATTTTGCCAATGCACAACAGCAACTCCGCAAGCAATCTGGAAAACGGGTACAGTTTCTGACCGGGCTCGCGCTACTCAACAGCGGCAACGGAAACTGCCAGGTGGATATCGTCACAACCGATGTACTGTTCAAGACCCTTGAAGAAACTGAAATAAGCACCTACCTGGAACGCGATGAACCTTATAGCTGTGCCGGTAGCTTTCGCAGTGAGGGTTTAGGCATCACCCTTTTTGATGCAATTCACAGCAGTGATCCCACGGCTCTAGTGGGATTGCCGCTGATAAGGCTCTGCCAGATGTTGCGCCGCGAAAACTATAACATACTTTAGAAAAATCATTTAATTATTTGTTTTTTATAGTTTTCTATGACACCATCAATCAGCGAAAATTGGTCAATGCATGCCAGAGGCTGGTATTTCAACAATCGTTCCGGATGGTGCGCACCGTAACTAACCGCCACCCGCGGCACCCCGGCACTGACGGCCATGGCAAGATCAAATTCCGTATCGCCGACCATCAGCGTCTGCTCAGGGGCGACCTGAAACTCACCCATCAACTCCAACAACATCTTCGGATCGGGCTTGCCGGCTGTTTCATCCGCGCAGCGACTGCCGTGGAAGAAATTATCTAGGCCGCGGGCCTTTAATACCCGATCCAGGCCCCGACGACTCTTTCCGGTAGCAACAGTGAGCAAATAGCCTTGCTGATGCAGTGATTCGAGCGTTTCCATAACCCCATCAAAAAAAGGTGATGGCTCCCTATCCTGCTCGACAAAGTGGCGTGAATAACTGTCTCGCATGGCAAGAATATGCTCACTTTCAATACCTGGAAACAACCTTTCCAGGGCATCTATCAGGCCGAGACCGACAATATCCTTTGCCGCATCATGGTGTGGCGCCGGTAGTCCAATCTCTTCGGCCGCCAGACAAATGCAGGTAACAATCCGGGATAGCGAGTCACAAAGCGTTCCGTCCCAGTCAAACACCAACAATTTCGCCATTTACTACCCCAGTTTCCCCAACACGCTTCCCAGTTCATCAGGTATTGGCGCCTCAATGCCGAGCTTTTGCCCGGATGGGCTCTGCAACTGCAATTTCTGCGCATGTAAAAACATGCGCTTCAACCCCAGCTGACGCAGCTGTCGATTGCAGGCCTCATCACCATACTTGTCATCACCTGCCAGAGGGCAGCCAGCAAACTGACTGTGAACCCTGATTTGATGGGTTCTCCCGGTCTCAAGTGTTGCCTCCAACAGTGTGTAGCGGTCAAAACGCTGCTGTACAGCAAAATGGGTAACCGATGGCTTGCCTTCTCCATCTACCCTGACCACCCGCTCGCCTGATTTAAGCTCATTCTTGCGAAGAGGCACATCGACACGCTTCATACCCTTGGGCCAGCGTCCACACACAAGCGCCAGATAAACCTTCTTCACCCGCCCAGCGCGCATTTCCTCTTGCAAATGACGCAGCGCAGAACGTTTTTTCGCTACCATCAGGCAGCCGGAAGTCTCTCTGTCCAGACGGTGCACCAATTCCAGAAAGGGTTGATCCGGTCTGGCAGCACGCAACGATTCGATTAAACCAAGGCTGACACCACTGCCACCATGCACAGCCAGACCCGCAGGCTTGTTGATCACCAGCATATTGTCGTCTTCAAAAATAATGCTGCTTTCCAGCAGTTGCTGCAAACGAGGGCTCGGCCCCGCCGGCACGTCACGCTCTGCAACCCGAATGGGTGGAATTCTCACCTGATCACCTGCCTGCAAGCGATAATCGGCCTTAATTCTGGAACGGTTAACCCGTACCTCGCCCTTGCGTAAAATGCGATACACCCGGGATTTTGGCACTCCTTTCAGGTATGTGAGCAGAAAATTGTCGATCCGCTGACCGGCATGGTGCTCAGTAATTTCAAGCATTTGCACGGCAACAGGTTTGCTATTGGTATCAGACATAGATGGTGGTATCGACATAAGGGCCGCTATTCTATCAGCACAGCGTTTTCGGTACACCAACATCAGATCAGAGCAGAAAATGCTCAATGAATCATAAGATTATGTTCACATTTCATGGACATAAATTGATGACAGGAAGCATACCTGTTATATTCGCCCTTCGTTGATGACGGTATCGCCGGGCACACCAAAAAACAAGTGGTCCACCCGGGCTGGTAAACGCAATATAACTCCGGATCAACGCGGCGAAAGCCCCCAACTTATTAGATTAATTCCGACGGCTGCCGACCCATTACTGCAGCCGTCATAGAGAAAACCGCGCTGATAGCGCAACAGTAACCGAACAAAGAAACGTGAACATAAGTTCTGTTCAAATGGTGGCGCAAGACTAGCTGTCGCATCCCTGCCCAACACACACCGGAGGCACGGATAAGTAGAGCGACAGCTTGAGACTTAAATGAAGATGGTCTTATGCCTACCAGGAACATTTAGCGACAAAACGATCAGAATAAACCCTCGAAGGTAACTCCGGACAGATTTAGTGACTGATAAAGGCAATATTAGGAAAATCAACAGGTTAAACAACCAACTTAATTGGCATACTAGCTAGTTACGATACCTTTTTGCCCGATTTTTTGTACGCATGCCGTTCCCGTTTCAGCGGTAATCCTGTTGCTTGTGATGCGCAAGACATTAGGAAAACTTAATGAAACGCATGCTCATAAACGCCTCCCAACCTGAAGAGCTTAGGGTGGCATTGGTCGATGGACAACGTCTGTATGACCTCGACCTGGAAAACCGCACCAGGGAACAACGCAAAGCCAATATCTACAAAGGCAAAATTACCCGGGTAGAACCGAGCCTTGAGGCCGCTTTTGTCGATTACGGCGCCGAGCGTCACGGCTTCCTCCCCCTCAAAGAAATCTCTCGCGAATACTTCACCAAAAAACCCTCCGATGTAGAAGGCCGCATCAAGATTCAGGATGTAGTCAAAGAAGGCACTGAAGTAGTCGTCCAGGTAGACAAGGAAGAGCGCGGCAACAAGGGCGCGGCACTAACTACTTTTATTAGCCTGGCCGGTCGATACATGGTGTTGATGCCAAACAACCCGCGTGCTGGCGGTATTTCACGCCGAATTGAGGGTGATGAGCGCTCAGAACTGAAAGCTGCCATGCGGGATCTGAAAACGCCTCAGGGTATGGGCGTTATTGTGCGCACCGCCGGTATTGGCCGCTCATCTGAAGAACTGCAATGGGATCTGGACTACCTGTTGCAACTATGGGAGACCATCTGCGAGGAAGCCAATAAAGCCAAGGCCCCCCATTTCCTGTTTCAGGAGAGCAATGTCATCATTCGCGCGGTACGCGATTACCTGCGCCAGGATGTCGGCGAGGTCATCGTCGATAACCGTGAAGCCTTCGAGCTGGCCTCAGCCTTCATCAAGCAGGTGATGCCCAACTTTGAAAGCCGGGTCAAATTCTACGAAGATCCATTACCCCTCTTTAACCGCTACCAAATTGAAAACCAGATTGAAACGGCCTTTGAGCGGGAAGTAAAACTGCCCTCTGGCGGTTCCATTGTGATCGACGTGACAGAAGCACTGGTGTCTATCGACATTAACTCCTCCAGAGCAACCCGTGGTGGGGATATTGAAGAAACTGCCTTGAGAACAAACCTGGAAGCCGCCGACGAAGTCGCCAGACAACTTCGCCTGAGAGACATGGGTGGGCTGGTGGTGATCGATTTTATCGATATGACCTCCACCAAGAACCAGCGGGATGTGGAAAATCGTATGCGCGATGCCCTGGAACTTGACCGCGCACGGGTACAAGTGGGCCGAATCTCACGCTTTGGGCTGCTGGAGATGTCACGTCAACGCCTGCGACCATCGCTGGAAGAAACCACCTCCAAGCTTTGCCCACGGTGTCTTGGACAAGGCACCATTCGTGGCACCCGCTCGCTCGCTTTGTCGATACTGCGTCTGGTAGAAGAAGAGGCACAAAAAGAATTCAGTGCAGAAATTCGCGCCATAACGCCGGTTTCGGTAGCGACCTTCCTGCTCAATGAAAAACGTAAAGAAATTTTCGAGATTGAAAAACGTCACGGTGCAAAAATTGTTGTACTGCCCAGCGAACAGCTGGACACCCCCCACTTCCAGGTTCAACGCATTCGCGAACAGGATGGGGTAACCACCGAGTACAGTTACCGCCTGGCCAGTACACATAACGAAGAACTGCACAGTAACGAGCAAGAAGTGGTCAAGCCCGTCCCTCCTGCTCTGCAACCAGCAGTAAAAACACCAACACCTTCGCAACCAGCACCGGTACCAACGGCTAAACCGGAGTCCAAGCACAAGCCTCAGAACAAGGAAAAGCCGGGGCTTCTGAAGCGCCTGATTGCCCTTCTGTTCGGCAGTGAGGCGCAGAAAGCGCCCGCCAAGAAAACCGGTCAGTCCCGCAGTGGTCGTGATGGTGGACGCGATGACAGAAGGCCTCAGGGTCGCAGCCGTCGCCAAGATGATCGCCGCAATGGGCGCGGCCGCAATCGTCCGAACACCAAGGGTGATCAACGGGACAACCAGCAAAACCGGGAAGAGCAAAAGAATCGCCGTGAGCAGCAGCCACGCAAACCTCGCCCCGAAAAGGAGCCCGTTGCGGCCTCAACCAGTGAAAACACAGCTCCTGAAACCAGCACTGAACAGCGTCCACCTCGCCGTGAGGGCGACAAGCGCCGCAACCCGCGCCAACGCAGACCTCGTCGTGATGTGCCCCCAGAACTGTTAAATGCTGCAGGTATTGAAAATCAGAGCGCGGATCAAGATGAGGCTCTCATCAGCCCTGCTCCATCAGCAGAAAAAACGAACGCCACTGCCCCGGCAACGAAAGAAGCGCCCTCATCCATGCAGCAGCGTGAAGCCCCTGCGGCAGAGGCCACTGAAAAGCCGGCTGAAGTGTTCACTATTGCCAATGTTGATACTGATATTGATGTGGTCGACGCAGATAAACCATCCGCACCAGCAGCTCAAACAGAGGCTGAAACCCAGAAAGAGCCCACGGCCAATGAACCGCCTGCCTCTGATGAAACCATAGCCGCCACAGAAGTAGCTTCAGAGTTACAGGGCACACTGGAAAATAAACCTTTGCCACTGGATTCGGAAGCTGTGCCAGAAACTGTGGAAGCTGTCGAAACCGAGCAACCGGTTATAAATGAGACTCAATCAGTTGAGACTACTCCTGATGCAGACACAACCAGCGAGGCAGTAGAAGAGTCCACAGCAAACGGCCCTGAAAGCGCATTGGAAAAAGAAGCAACCGCCCCCTCTTCCAAAGAGGCGGCCCAGCCCGTCGACGCTCCTGTAGAGCCCCAAGCCGAAACTACGGATGAAAGGAGCCCTGCCACAGAAGCCAGCGATATAGCAGAGCCAACCATTGAGCAGGCAGCGGAAGAAACCAATGTTGATAGCGCGCAGCCGTCAGATGTAAACGCAGAAACTGCCGCTACCGCCTCGAACGAACCTGAATCCAAGGAAGAGCAACCTGCAGGGCTACAACGTGCGGGCAATGATCCCAGGCTCAAACCGCAGCCGGTGCAAGCGGTCAAGATTGTCACTGATATAAGCACCAGGCCCACGGCTCAGCCCCTGGATACATCAAAACCATCCCCGGTTGAGGTTCACGCCAGCCAGCATCCGAGGGCCGCCAATGACCCAAGGGCCAAATCTACGGGATCTCAATCTTCGGACCCAGCTGACATTGAGAGCGATGACCAGGATGACGCTTCACAAAGCAGCAGCCAGGGTATCTAAAACCGGAAATGACAGCGGATTCGCCCTTGAACAGAGGGTAATCCGCTGTATAATCTGCCGCACTTTTTCAGGCAGATCCGTTACTGATTAGCCCGATGTGAACTTCGCTATTACCTGGATAGGAAGCCACATAAAAAGTTACAGGAGGGGTGGCTGAGTGGTCGAAAGCACCGGTCTTGAAAACCGGCGTATCGAGAGGTACCCAGGGTTCGAATCCCTGCCCCTCC
>SBGI01000285.1 GCA_006227015.1 Gammaproteobacteria bacterium | reverse complement strand
CGACTATCGGTGATTTGATCAAGGCACAGATGGACACGAAAGAGAAGTAATGGTTAGATAGGGGTAATGGAAACATTACCCCTTTCTACTTTAAAGTCAGGTAGTTATGACAAAATCAGAATTAATTGACCATATCGTCAGTCAGCAAGATCAATTGCCTCCCAAGGACGTCGAGTTGGCAGTCAAGATGATCCTTGAGCGGATGACCCAGGCGTTGGTCAATAACGACCGCATCGAGATTCGGGGTTTCGGAAGTTTTTGCCTGCATTACCGGGCACCCAGGGTGGGAAGAAACCCTAAAACCGGAGACTCGGTAAAGCTGTCCGGCAAGTATGTGCCGTACTTCAAGCCAGGTAAGGAACTGCGTGAACGGGTAAATGAAAGCCTTACTGGCTAATACCCAGCGTTCAGCATGGCAATAAGCGGGGCTCAACCTCGAGAGTTTGGTTACAATAAACGGCAAGGCTTCGGACTTGCCGTTTTTTTATGAGGACGTTATGGCACTGCTAAAAAAACTCTGGATACTGCTTGTCTGCGTGCTGGCAATTCTTTTTGGCCTGTCGATAGTTCTGGCGAACCCTGAACCATTGTCCATGGAGCTGCTGGGATATTCCCTGGGCCCGGTGCCATCCGGTTTGTGGTTATTGCTGGCCGTATCCATTGGTTGCCTGTTGGGTGTCGTTGTCAGCCTCCCGGCACTGTTGCGTGTCAAGCGGCGTGCCTACCTGTTAAACAAACAACTGACTAAACAGCGTCTGGCCAAGACTCACGACCAGCCATAGGCCCTTGCGGACCCGATGTTCGAACTTATCTATGTTGTTCCTCTAATACTGCTTTCTGCTCTGTGCTGGTATGCAGGGCACCTTTACGGAGTTCGCCGGGGCCGTGCAAAGGAGGCTTCCAGTCAGCTCACCCAGCATTATTTTCAGGGCATTAACTTTCTGCTCAACGAACAGCCGGATCAGGCCATAGATACTTTTATCCGCTCGGTAGACGTGACTCCGGCAACACTGGAAACGCACTTGGCACTTGGCAATCTGATGCGCCAGCGGGGAGAAATGGAGCGAGCGATACGGGTGCACCAGAACCTGCTGTCCCGCCCCAACCTCAATGCCCAGCAACTGCGGCAGGCCCGCCTCGAACTGGGTAGAGATTTTTTAAAGGCTGGCCTGTTCGATCGTGCAGAGCGACTGTTTCTGGATTTGGTGGATGATGAAAGCGGTGCACTCCGGCAGGCCTCCTTGCTGCATCTGGTCGATATTTACCGCCATGAAAAGGAGTGGGAGAAGGCCATACGTGCAGCCAGTATGCTGGACAAAAAGCGCTTTGGTCGCAGTCCTGAAGGACTGGCGGTAGAACAGGCGAATTTCTGCTGTGAGCTGGCAGCCAAGGCAATGGCTGGGGGCGACTTGTTGCAAGCACGCGGCCACCTTAAGTCGGCGCTTAAGTACAACCGCAATTCCTCGCGCGCCAGCATGCTGTGGGGGAAGCTGGAGGGGCTTTCTAATAATCATGCTTTGGCACTGAAACGTTATTTGGCTGTGCCGGAACAGCAGCCCGATTATCTGACGGAGATACTGGCACCGGTCAGGGACTGTTATCAGTTAGTTGGTGATAAGCCCGGGTTGCTCCGCCAGTTGTCTGGTTGGCTGGATAGATATCCCAGTGCAAGTTTGCTGAACATGGTGGCTGAAGAGCTCGCTGGCCAGCAGGGTGATGAGGCCGCTATCAGTTTTCTGGGTGATTACCTGGAGCGTCATCCGTCCTTAAAAGGCCTGAATGCACTGCTTGGGTTCTATTGGCAATCGGAAGAGACCGTAAGCCGCCACCTGGAGTTAGTAAAAAATACATTGAGTACCCTGATTAACAGGAACCCGGCCTACCGTTGCATACAATGTGGTTTCAAGGGCTCTCATTTACACTGGCTGTGTCCACAGTGCCAGCAGTGGGAAACCGTGCGCCCGCTGAGGGGCATAGACGGCGAATAGGGTGAATAGTACTCCCGGTTATTACGTAAACATTGAGATAAGTGATGAATAACAACGACAGTAAAGTGATTGTTGCACTTGATTACAACTCTGCCTCGTCGGCACAACAGTTTGTCGACAGTGTATCGCCCGAACTCTGCAAGCTGAAGGTGGGTAAGGAACTGTTTACCCAGTCTGGCCCGGAATTTGTCGCCGGCCTGGTAAACCGCGGGTTTGATGTTTTTCTTGACCTGAAATACCACGATATTCCCAACACCGTGGCCAAAGCCGTCAAGGTTGCTGCGGATATGGGTGTCTGGATGACCGATGTGCATGCGTCGGGGGGGCGGCGCATGATGGAAGGCGCACGGGAGGTGCTGGAGCAGAGTCACAGCAATATGCTGTTAATTGCTGTCACGGTATTGACCAGTTTTGCCGAAGAAGACCTAGCCGAAATCGGTATTCACTGTAGCCCCGAGGAGCAGGTTCTGCGGCTGGCATCGTTGGCGCAGTCGTCCGGAATGGATGGCGTTGTCTGTTCTGCGATGGAGGCACAGGGCTTGCGCCGAGCGCTGGGGAATGCCTTTACACTGGTGACCCCGGGGATTCGTCCGGTATCTGCGGCAGGGGATGATCAACGCAGGGTCGTCACACCCGCCGATGCCATTGCTAACGGTAGCAGTTATCTGGTGATTGGCCGCCCGATTACCCAGTCTGCGGACCCGGTGGCCACACTGGTTGCCATCAATTCTGAAATTTCGTCATAATAAAGCTGCGGCACATGGGGTGCCGTTTCTCTATAACAGAAGTGCCTCGGCACAAGGAGCTCGTTATGCAAGCGCTTATCCGCGTGATCAAAGTTCTATTGTTGACTGTTGTCATGACATTACCGGCCTGGCAGGCGGCTTATGCCGCTGATGTGTCATCACCTGTAACGGCCCAGACCGATACCGTTAACATCAATACCGCTACAGCGGAGCAGTTATCCGAGATGTTGACCGGCATTGGTGAGAAGCGTGCGGCAGCGATTATTGCCTACCGGGAGGCAAATGGCCCATTTTCAAGCCTTGAGCAATTGCTGGAAGTTAAAGGTGTGGGTGAGAAAGTGATGGAGCAGAACAGGGATAAAATGACATTGAAATAACCCTGATTTGTTCACAACCGGCCAGCCATCGGGCTGGCCTTTTTCATGGGTATGTTTCCAGTTTCACCTAACCGGAATAGCTGATAGGGTGCTGACAGAGTCTTTCTGGAAATATGTCATGAGCTCACTGGATCATTACATCGCTCACCTTGGGATGTTATCCCCGGCCAACCTCGGGCAACTGCGGGAACTGGTTTGCGATGACATTCATTTCAGCGACCCTTTCAACGATATCACCGGCGCTGATCAATATCTGTCACTGCTCAAAGAGATGTTCGATCGCCTTGATGATATTCACTTTACGGTTCACGAGGTTTCCTGTGAAGGCATGGTTGCCCATCTTTACTGGACCTATAGTGCCAGCAGCAAGCTCACCGGCCAGTTTGCTTTCCAGGGCACAAGCCGTTTGGAAATAGCGGAAAGTGGTCGCGTGGCACGTCACCAGGATTTCTGGGACAGTGCGGTGATCTATTCGAGGTTACCCCTGATTGGCATGCTGATTCGTTGGTTGAAAAAGCGTACAGCACATCAGGGATGACCACTCAGTTACCGGTCGTCATGTTCCAGAACAAAAAGCCCCACGTCGATTGCGCCTTCTTCAAAACCACCTTCACAGTAACTTAGATAGTAGCGCCACAAGCGGTAGAAACGCTCATCAAAGCCCAGTTTGGTAATTTCCGGCCATGCGTGCTCAAATGCCTCTCTCCAGCAGGCCAGAGTTTGCGCATAATCCTGGCCGAACATCTGTTGGTGGGCCAGGCGAAAGCCATGCTGAGAGCATTTTTCCCTGAGTATCGCCACACTGGGCAACATGCCACCGGGAAACACATGACGCTGGATAAAGTCTGCCTGTTTGGCATAGCCATTAAAACGATCGTCATCTATGGTAATAACCTGCAACACAGCTCGCCCGCCGGGTTTCAGTACCCCTTTCAACTTGGTGAAATACTTGTCCCAATGAGCCTGACCTACGGCCTCAAACATCTCGATGGAGACCACGCCATCATATTGACGCCGTATATCCCGGTAATCCGTGAGGGTGATATCAGCCTGTTGATTCAGTCCCGCCTTATGTAACTTGTCTTCAGCCCACTGCAACTGCTCTTTGGAGAGGGTCACACCATGAACCCTGACGTCATGGGTACTCAGCAATTGCCGGGCAAACTCCCCCCAACCGCAGCCAATTTCAAGGATATTGTCGCCGGACCTCGGCGCCAACAGTTCCATAATCCTCTGGTATTTGAAGGCCTGAGCCTCCTCAAGGCTGACTTCGGATGACTCGAATAGGGCTGAAGAGTAGGTCATTCCCGGGTCGAGCCAGTGCGCGTAAAACCTGTTGCCCAAGTCGTAGTGGGCGGCAATATTGCGGCGGCTTCCGCTGCGGGAGTTAGGATGACACCAGTGGTAGATGTTGTATAAAAGGTTGTTGCACCAGCGCGCAGAGGCAACAGAACTCAGGTGTTGTTCATTGACTAGTGCCCAGCGCACCAGCGCCGTCAGGTTCTTGCTGTTCCACTCGCCCTGCAGGTAGCTGTCTGACCAGCCATTGGTGCCACCCAGAAAAAGCCGCAGCAGGGGCTTTAATGAGCGCAATCTGACTTCAACTTGGGGCGATCCGGAACCGAATCGTGTTCGACAGCCACTGGGGAATTGCAACGTCAGCTCCCCGTGGCAGCCTTTCAGACGGGACCTTAAGCGACTGCTCACGAAAGACTCTAAAGTACCTGGATGTTTGCCTGAGTCGGAAAGCATTCCTGATGCAGGCAACTCAGAACTTTTCATGGTGCATGTCTCCTTGTTGATCCTGCCAACTGATGGCGGTCGTGTCATGTGGCTCATCTCTTGGCTGCAATCGCAGTCCCTTAATCCACAACCTCAGTGCTTCCCAGTGAATGCCGCCAATCACTTTCAATGTCATCAGCGGATAGCGCATAAACAGTGCCAGCAGGGTGCCATTGTTCAATGGCCTGTGTGTGCCGGTAAAACTGGCAAACAATTTGTGTGGCTCTGTCTCGCCACTCGATAATTGTTCCTGCTGAATACAAACGGCGAGCTGCTTACCATTCGGTGGAAGGATTCGAAAACGGTAACTGCTTTCCATGGGCATGAACGGACTGACGTACATTTGTTTATCGCTTTGCTGCCTCACCCAGGATCCGCTCTGGGAGGGCTCTACGGGCAGCAGGTAACAGTGGCGCTGCCCAAAGGTGTTAGTAACTTCGTGGATAATAACGCGCAGTTGCTGGTGCTGGTCGTAGCAGAAATAAACACTCAGGGGATTGAATACATACCCAAGTATTCTTGGGTAGCAAAGCAGCTGAATTTTGGCAGAGGCCTCAGGATAGCCCCTTTCTTCAAGCAACTGGCTGATATCTGCTTTCAGGGCGGGAGTGCCAGCGCCATGATCTTTCTCGTGAAAGGAAAACAGGTTGAAACGGTTTATAGACAGCCAGCGTAATTGCCGTTGCAATGTCGGCAGCTCTGCCAGGTCAATCAACAGTGAAAACACCCGATAAACAAAGCGGTGACGCTTGGGCTGCCAGCGGTGATGAAGGACATGGCCACAGTAAACTGACGAGTTCAACGTCTCAGGCACAACTCGTCTCCCCTGCGTTCTGCCTATTGGCGTAGTCGGGAGGCAAAATAATTCTGCCGTTGGGATTGTCCACTTGCCACGGGCGCATGACGCCACCCAATGCCTCGGCGACCGCAAGCCCTGATTGCAGGCCGTCCTCATGGAAACCATAGCCAAAGTAAGCGCCACAAAACCAGGTGCGGTTTTGCCCCTGCAATGACCATAAGTGGCTTTGTGCGGCCAGGGAGGCCTGTCCGAACAGAGGGTGATCATAAAAAAAGCTGCGAATAATTGTTCCCTGGCGGGGCATATGCAGGGGGTTGAGCGTCACAATCAGCGGTTGTTCCGTATTTAGGGGTTGCAGACGATTCATCCAGTAACTTACAGAGACTCGGGGACCATCGTGACTCTGGCTGGACAGGTAGTTCCAGCTGGACCAGGTCTTCTTTCGCTGGGGCATCAATGAGATGTCCTGGTGCAGAAAAGCAAAGTTTCGCTGATAGGGGAAACAGCCCAGTACAGATTTCTCCTCCCGGCTGGCATCCCCCAGGAGCTGTAATGCCTGATCACTATGACAGGCAAAAACCACCTCGTCATAAATCTCTCGATTGCCCAGCATGTCGTTCACCTCCACATGATTTCTGTGGCGGTTCACAGACTGGATGCGGGTATTGAGACGCACTGAATTTCCCAGATACTGTGCAATTTTGTCTACATAACAGCGGCTACCATTGACGACGGTCCGCCATTGGGGGCGATCTCGCAGCTGATTAAGTCCGTGGTTGCGGCAAAAGCGCAGAAAGCTGGTAGCCGGGTACTCAAGCATTTTTTCCACCGGCATGGACCAGATGGCGGCCCCCATAGGCAACAGGTGGTTGTATATGAATGCCTTGCCATAACTATTCTGTTCGAGCAGCTGTCCGAGGGTCAAATGCCCGTTCTCCGGTGCTTGTAGAAGATCATCGGCTTCCCGGTAGAATCGCATCAGGTCCGCTAGCATAGACCAGAACCGGGGCCTTATCAGATTGGACTTTTGTGCCAGTAGGCCGGATAACCCACTGCCGGAATATTCCAGTTCGCCTTCGTTAATGGAGACGGAAAAAGACATATCCGTTTCGCAGGTTGAAACGTCGAGTGCATCAAAAAATGCCACCAAATTCGGATAATTGACCGGGTTGTAGACAATAAACCCTGTGTCGACACTGACGGGTTGTTGATTGAGCTCAAACGTTACCGTATTGGAGTGCCCCCCCAATCTGTCATCTTTCTCATATAGGGTGACATCATGGGTTTTGTTGAGAAGCCAGGCACAGCTCAGCCCCGAGATGCCTGATCCAATCACAGCAACTCTTTTCCTGAAAGGCTTTACCGGTATGGGCGTGGCGTTCATCTAAAACCTCAACAAATTGTTACATAGTGCTATTACGCAAATACCTCACAGTGAGATCACCTGTTTTGTTTGGCTTTGTAAAGGCTTGGGGCTACCCTAGGGTGATCTATTCAGCCACCTGGTTCGTAGGTATGACTATGCGGGATATACCTCCGGGAGACATGGTGGACAATGTAATCGCACTAAAAGCGAAAGACATGCCTGAGACAAAAAAACCTGATTGGTCAGAACTGTTATCAACTTTGGCCAGGACACAGGACAAACAGCTCTTTATACAGTTGTTTCGTCATTTTGCGCCCCGTATCAAGGGCTATATTGTACGTCTCGGGCTGACCGAGGGTACCGCCGAAGAGCTTACCCAGGAAACCATGCTGCTGATGTGGCGGAAAGCCCACCTGTTCAATCCCGCAAAAGCTGCCGCCAGTACCTGGATCTATACATTGGCAAGAAATCAGAGTATCGACTGGATGCGCAAGCAAAAATACCCGGAATACGATATCGATTCCTGGCTTGGAGAAGAGGGTGAGCCTGTTGAGGAGTCCGGGGCTGAGCAGTCAATTATTTCAGACCGCGTGGCAGTGGCCATTCATCAGTTGCCGGAAAATCAGGCACAGGTTATTTACATGTCATTTTACGAGGGTCGCACTCATTCCGAGATCGCCGACCGACTTTCCATACCCCTTGGCAGCGTCAAGTCGCGAATCCGCCTGGCTGCTGAAAAGCTCAAGCTGACGCTGGGAGGTGAATATGAGTATTAAACACCACTTGGACGAGGCGACATTGTTCAGCTATGTTGCGGGGGCTGTGGGGCAAGGGGTAGCCCTGGTGGTTGCTTGCCATCTATCGGTGTGTGAGCACTGCCGCAATCGAGTCCGTAAACTGGAAACCATTGGTGGAGCATTGCTTGAAGAGGGCGGCCTCTCGGCCGTCAGCGACAGCTCGTTGCAGAATGTGCTGGACAGACTGGACGCCCAATCCATGGAAGTGCCCAAAATGACTCCAATGCACCACTCCGAGGTGCCGCTGCCGCTGGCCAACTATGTGGGCGATTCTCTGGAAGAGGTTCCATGGAAAAAAGTTGTCTCCGGCCTTTGGGTTCACGACCTGCCGAGCCAGGGCGAGGGCGTCACCCGACTGCTGCGTGTCGCACCGGGCAAAACGTCATTTCCTCACACCCATCGAGGCAGTGAACTCACACAGCTGTTACGGGGTTCCTATTCTGATGATGTGGGTCGTTTCTCTGCCGGGGATGTTGCCGACCTGGATGACAGGATTACCCACCAGCCACTGGTTGACAGCGACCATGATTGTATCTGCCTGATTGCAACAGAGTTTCCCCTGCGCTACACCACCCTGATGGGAAAACTGGCGCAGCCCTTGCTCGGTCTGTAAAGCGCGAACAGCATCAATGAAGCTGGTCTGGTTTCGTAACGATCTGCGCTGTCGCGACAACCCGGCGCTTTACAATGCCTGCCAGCGGGCTGATGGCAAGGGGGTTGTCGCTGTTGCTGCCCTGTGTGCCGAACAGTGGTCCTCTCACGATGAATCTTCGGCCAGGGTAGAGTTCTGGCTGGCAAACCTGCATTCCCTTCAAGCGGAATTAGCCGATCTCAACATTCCTCTCAGAGTGATCAAGGCAGGAACCTTTGACAGAGTTCCCGAGCAGCTTTTCTCCCTTGCCCGCGAGTTGCAATGCGACGGACTGTTTATGAACCGGGAGTATTGCCTCAATGAAGTGCTTCGGGATAAGCGGGTTGTTGAACGCTTTCATGAGGACGGAATAGAGGTGTTCGGCTTCCACGCCGATGTGGTGCTCCCTCCGGGGAGTGTCATGAATGGGCAGGGAAATCCATTTCGGGTTTTCACGCCGTTTAGCAAGGCATGGCGACGGGAATTCACGGCACAATATCCACAACTCCTGCCATTGCCGGAAATACAGCCCGGTTCGCTCTCAGGGGAACTCCAGGGGGGCGATAGTTTGCCCGACACACTAGCGTATTCTGTTGGCAACGCGAGCTGGTGCGAGGAACTCTGGCCGGCGGGCGCAGAGGCAGCACATCAGCGTCTGCAACAGTTCGTGGTAGGAAAAGCGGAAGATTACGACAACCAGAGGGATTTTCCTGCCGCGGATGGCACATCTGCAATATCTCCCTATCTCAGCTGCGGAGTGCTATCCCCACGCCAGTGCCTCGCCGCGCTACAGGTTCAATTCGCCCCTGATAGCTGGCTGGACAGCCAATGGACCACGGAAATCATCTGGCGTGAGTTTTATCGTCACCTGATAGTGCATTTCCCGGAAATGAATCGTTGGCAGCCGTTTAAACCGGAGGTGGAATCACGCATTCACTGGTTACATGATGATCAGCTTTTTGATGCATGGTGCCGTGGAGAAACCGGATACCCCATTGTCGATGCCGGCATGAAACAGTTACTGGCCACCGGTTGGATGCATAACCGGGTGCGCATGATTGTGGCATCCTTTCTAACCAAGTTGCTTCGCGAGGACTGGCGGCGGGGCGCACGGTTTTTTATGCAACATCTTGTTGACGGCGACTTTGCCTCTAACCTGGGGGGCTGGCAGTGGAGTGCCTCGGTGGGTGCAGATGCCGCACCCTATTTCCGAATTTTCAGCCCAATGCGCCAGGCAGAGCGGTTTGATCCGCAGGGTGAATACGTGGCTCGCTGGCTGCCAGAGTTAAAGGCGTTGTCAGGTTTGCAGCGCCATGATCCGAAATGTGCGGCGGCTCTGGGGCGCCCGTTACCGATTATTGATTATTCACGGGCAAGGGCCGAAAGCCTGGCAAGTTATCAGCAGGCAGGGTAAGTCTGGGATCTACCGGCCTTCGCCCTTGTGACACCGGTTGTCCGCGCGCAGGCATGCCTGGCGGTAGCGACGTTTGGCAAATCGTCGATAGCCCCATTCGATAATCCCCTGTAAATGCAAGGTCGTAACTGCTTTTGCCAAGTGTCGGTAGCCGGGTAACTCCCGCCACAGTGTAAGAAACGCCTCTGCGCCTTTAGTGACTTGGCCTAGATCATTAATTACATGAAAGCGTTTCATGGCCTCTTCTGTGTCAATTCCATACGCCTCAAGCATCGGGCAAGGTTCTGAGATATCCAGCCAGTGAATGGGCTTCAGGCTTTGCAGCTTCTGGTAATGTCGAATTTCTTTTTGACAGATCAGGCAGGCGCCATCGTAAAAG
>SBGI01000134.1 GCA_006227015.1 Gammaproteobacteria bacterium | reverse complement strand
TCTTTATGTCGTCACTTGATCAAACAGACCTGAACATTCTGAAAATATTGCAAACTGACGCCTCTCTCAGCGCCCAGGATGTTGCCTCGCAAGTGAATCTCTCCACCACTCCCTGCTGGAGACGGATGAATCGTTTGGAAGAATCAGGCATCGTGCGCAAGAAAGTTGCACTGCTGGATGCCGACAAACTGGGTATGCAGATGGTCACGTTTGTCAGTATTTCCCTGACACATAATGATGAAGACTCGCTAGAGACCTTTGAGGGGCAGGTGCAGCAATTTCCGGAAATTGTTGAGTGTTATACCGTGACAGGAACGATGGATTATTTCCTGAAGATCATCACCCGGGACATCCAGCATTTTGAAACTTTTCTCAGGCAGCACCTTGCGCGACTGCCATTAATACGGGACCTGCATTCCAATGTTGCCGTCACCCAGATCAAATACACCACCGAACTTCCCCTGGACACGCAAATGTAAGCGGCCAGTACAGAGATGAATGGCTCTTTATTGTGGGTCGTCCAGCGAGAGGTGTGACGTGTCCACATCGCGATCGGGAACGACTTTTCGCTCGTCTTCTTTGAGCACCTCAGTGCCCGCCTCGGCTACTGTCATATAGGAAGTGTCAATATTGGCAGGGGTGAAATCCCGGCGCTGTTCCGGCGTCAGCACATCTGCGCCAACCGGTGCCAGTTCCATATCTTCGTCCGGCAGCTGGGGAACACTGGACGCTGGTTCTGTTTTCGCGACAGGGGGCTGAGTTGACGATTCGCCGCTGCTGGCTGCGGGACGTATATCCACAACGGCACCGGCCTTTTGCATACTGGCCTGGTAGCGTTCAGCCGTCGGCTGATCGAGACCTCGTTTGATGACCACCGGTCTGCCGGAAAACATACCGTCGATACGATCGGGGTCAGCCGTAAATAGTTCGGCAAGTCGCTGCTTGACATCAACTATAGATTGCCCAGGAACCACGTCGCCCCGAAAAACCACTTCGTAACTGATTTCACTCACTGTCGTCAGGTTCCCCGTTTCGCCATTATTGTGACTTAACTTGCGCCGGAAAATGGCCGGCACAGGAAAAGTCTAGCAATTAAACAGCAACGATGCCGCACCAATCCGCACTATCGTGGCCTGCCTCTCACCCTGCCGATCACATCAATAGAACTGCCAGCCATGTCAGCAGTACAAACAGCATGGCCACCAGCACAGCTGCGGACCCCAGGTCCTTGGCCCTGCCGGAAAGATCATGATGTTCAAGGCCGATACGATCAATTGCCGCTTCCACCGCAGAGTTAAGTAATTCGACAATCAGCACCAGCAATACCGAACCACAAAGCAACACCAGCTCTACGGCGCTGTCAGCCACAATAAACGCCAGCGGCAGAAGGACAATCGACAACAGCACTTCAACCCGGAAGGCTTCTTCGTGCTCAAAACAGGCTTTCAACCCCCGCCAGGAATGCAGGGCTGCATGATATGCCCGTCGTTTGATCAAGCCACGCAATTCCATACCTAGTTGTCGCCTCCATTGATGCGCTGATCCATTTCCCTGGAAGGCTCCGCCTCGCTGGGGCGCCCTACCACCTTGGCTGGCACCCCGACAACCGTGGTATGAGCGGGCACAGGCTCAAGCACCAGGCTCCCGGCACCCACCTTGGCGCCCTGCCCGACTTCAATATTGCCCAAAATTTTTGCACCGGCCGCAATTAACACTCCGCAACGAATTTTCGGGTGTCGGTCGCCCGCGAGAGCACCGGTGCCACCCAGAGTCACCGAGTGCAGCATGGAGACGTTGTCTTCAATCACGGAGGTCTCACCAATCACCAGCCCCGTAGCGTGGTCAATCATAATACCGCCGCCAATCTCGGCTGCCGGGTGTATATCTACGCCAAAAACCTCAGAGGCCCGGTTCTGAAGAAACAGGGCCAGAGAGCGACGATTACGATGCCACAGCCAACTGGCCACTCGGTGGACCTGCAAGGCATGGAACCCCTTGAAATACAGCAGTGGCATGCAGTAGTGATTACAGGCCGGGTCGCGCTCCACATAGGCACTGAGGTCCCGCCGCATCCGATCACGGGTCATGTCATCGTCGCTCATGGCCTCGAGCAATACCTGGTGAATACTGAGGTCGGAAAGTACACCGTTGCCGAGCTGTTGTGCCAGGGTATAGGACAACGCCTCCACCAGGGACTTGTGGCTCAGCACCGACGCATAGAAAAAGCTTGCCAGCACCGGTTCCTGGGCCGCCATCTCACTGACTTCGTGCCTGATGCTTTCCCACAAGACATCCGTTGTACCCTGCTCGGTCGTCAAACTAGCCATGTTTCTCCCGCGTTGGAGGCAAAATAAACCTGTCGATAATATCGTCGAGATGGGCCAACACAGTCCCTCTCAACGCCAGCTGGCTATTATCCAGAACTTTACGAACAAATGCCCGGTCCAATTTTGCTTCGAATTGCTCCGCAATTGGCTGGTAACTCAAATGCCAGGGTTCCGGTGCCACACCCCCCCGATCTTCGGCATAGGGACGATCAAACCCGAACGAAGAAGCATACTGCTGCAGCCACTCAGAGAGTGCGGCAAATGGCCCACCCGTAACGTATTCCTCAGGAGTTAACTGCAGTGAGTAATCTGCATCCACTGCCGCTCGATCCCAGACGTCCATATCAGTACCCCAGTGATGTCTTGAACAGCCAGGCAGCGCCGACCAACGAAGAATCGACCACACAATCTCGGTCTCCGTCATCGCAGATGTATCCAAAATATTACCCTGGCCATCCAGTAATGGGCGCTGACCTTGAGCTTTGGCATTCCAGATAGCCAGTTGCCGAGCGTAATCCCGGTAGCCGCTGGCAATCTGTAGGTCCAGGCCCTCTTTTGCGGCAGCCTTTTGCAGCTCCAAAAATGGGGGCACCACCGCTGAATGCAATTTAATGCCTCCCGCGAACTCGCTGAGATAGTCGCCTCCCCGGCCGCTCATCATGTCAAAAGAAATCGCTTTGGAACTCACTCGCTGCCAACCCTGTGGGTGATGGGGAAAATAACACCTTAATATGACAAAACGTATTTTGCTATGCTCTAGCCACAACCCAGAAGGAGCGGCTTGTCATGCAACAAGAAATCGAACAAATCCAGGCCATTTACACCACTATTGTTGAATTTTTCGTCAATTACAGCTTCCAGTTACTGGGCGCTCTGATCATTTTCCTGATCGGCTTGATTGTCGCCAACAAAGTATCGCGCATGGTGCTCGCCCTGTGCGAGAAGAAAGAACTCGATATTACCCTCAGCCGGTTTATCGCCAGCTTTGTCAAAATTGTCGTTCTGGTGGGTGTTGCGATCATTGCCCTCGGCAAGATAGGGATCAGTGTCACTCCTTTTGTCGCGGCTATCGGTGCTTTGTCTCTGGGCGCCGGCTTGGCAGTTCAGGGCCTGCTGTCCAACTACGGAGCCGGTCTGAACATTATTATCACCCGACCCTTTGTGGTGGGTGACACCATCCAGGTACAGGGCCAGACGGGTTTGGTAGATGAGGTGCATCTCGCCTACACCATCCTCAAGGACGAAGACGACGTCAGGATCACAATCCCCAACCGCCATATCGTTGGCGAGATCATTCATAACTCCGCCGAAAATATGCTGGCGGAAACCACGGTGGGTGTCAGTTACGATTCCGACCCGAAACAGGTGATCGAGGTATTAAAAGCAGTTCTGGTGCAGCAGGGTGTCAGTACTAACCGGCAGCCGCTTATCGGCATCGACAATTTTGGCGATAGCAGCATTAACTTTGGAATTCGCTTTTGGGTGCCCACCCAGAGTTTTCATGAAACCCGCTTCAAGGTTAACAATGCCATTTTTGACGCATTGGGGCAGGCCGGCATCACCATTCCATTCCCACAGCGGGAAGTGCGGATGTTGGGCGAAAAACACTAGACTGGCTTTACCTATGTCGGTTTTGGGCGGTCATCGGCAGCGGGTTCTGCTTTAGACCGAACCGCCCAGATATTTCAGCAGAGTGTATCGGTTACTTAACGCCGTATTTGCCCAGGTCAATGGAGCCGGCTTCCACGACGGTCACAGGAAATCGCCACCAGCCCATGTTGAGACGTGCCTCTAACTCAAATTCCACCGACTCGGTAGGATTCTCCATAAAGGCACCGATGATCTTCAAGCCGCTAATCAGGTTTGCTGACGCCTGCACTTTGACCGTTGACTGCGCGTAGGGGGGAAGCGGCCGCAACCCCCCGGAAACCCCACTGATCAGCTTCTGACCCTGAAGCTTGAGGTTGTATGACATACCGGAAATATTCAGTTCGTGAGCGGTGGGGTTTGTCACCTGCAGGGTGATCAGAAAATTCTGCTGCAACCCTTCGTGGGAATCGGGCTCCACATTCACCAGGTGGACTTCCGGTTTCTGGGATGGGGTTAACAGGGCACAACCGGGCAGCATGCAGAGCACAATAAGCCACCCGACCAGTCTTAATTGGCGCATTCGAAGCCCCCTGTTAATCTTGATTATCCCGTTTAGGCCGCTCGGCCAGATCGGGTTGCTGTTCTAACTGACAACACTCACGCACGGATGTTGCCGTAAAAAATCATTACTCGCCACCTTAATTACGTCACCAGGCACTGAGTCCGAAAACAAAACCTGGTGGCACCACCCGCTGGAAAAACACTGGACGTGCCATTCCAGGACTTTTGTTAGAATCTGCCGGCTCAAGATAACGGCTCAGAATAAAAGTCGCCCCTGGCCATTGAATTTTTTGCGACAGGTCGCATCTTATAAGGTGCCAATCATCGACACCACAACGAGGAGAGTTAGCGTGTTACGAATCGGTTTATTCATGGGCACAAACATTGCCATACTCGTGCTGTTCAGCATCGTGTTCAAAATGCTGGGGCTGGAGCAGTACCTGGCATCACAGGGCATCTACACCAATCTCAGCGGATTGCTGGTGATGTGCGCCCTGTTCGGCTTTGGCGGCTCCTTCGTCTCCCTGCTGATATCCAAATGGATGGCAAAGATGAGCACCGGCACGAAACTCATCGAACAGCCCCGCACGCCCGATGAGCGCTGGCTGATGGAAACCGTAAGCGACCTGGCCAACAAAGCCGGCATCCGCATGCCGGAAGTAGGTATATTCCCCGCACAACAATCGAATGCGTTTGCCACGGGTTGGAACAAGAATGACGCCCTGGTAGCTGTCAGCGAAGGCCTTTTGCACCGCTTCGACAAGGAGGAAGTGCGCGCTGTGCTGGCCCATGAAATTGGTCATGTCGCCAACGGCGACATGGTTACCCTGTCACTGGTACAGGGTGTCCTGAACACCTTTGTGATGTTCTTTGCCCGCATCCTGGGTTCCATCATCGACAAGGCGGTGTTCAAAAATGAACGCGGCTACGGCATCGGTTATTTCGTTACGGTGATGGTGTTACAGGTAATACTGGGTATTTTCGCCTCCATGATCGTTATGTGGTTCTCCCGCTGGCGGGAATTCCGCGCCGATGCAGCGGGTGCACACCTGGCAGGCCGCGGCGCCATGATTTCAGCGCTACAGCGTCTGCAGGAAGAAACCCAGGCCCACGTCCCCAATCAAATGCCGGACACCTTAACCACCTTTGGTATTTCCAGTGGCTGGAAACAACACGCCACCCGCCTGTTTATGTCTCACCCGCCGCTGGATGAGCGTATCGAAGCCCTGCGCCGGGGCGCTTGATGATCTCCAGCCCACTCTGCCGCCTGGAAGACATACCGGATCCAGGCGGCATTGACCTGCAAATCGAGGGCGAGGCCTGCTTTGCCGTGCGCCGTGGGCAATCTGTGCAGATATACCGCAACAGTTGCCCGCACGTTGGGGCGCCACTCAACCTGATGCCTGGCCAGTTTCTGGACCTGCAACGCCAATACATCCAGTGCAGCACCCATGGCGCCCTCTTTGAGATGGACACCGGCCACTGTATTGCAGGCCCATGCCGCAATCAGTCATTACAGGCCAAGCCCTGCACACTGATTGATGGCGAGATTTATCTTGGCGACGGGCGGGAAAACCCTCGCTAATCAGGACTTTTCACCATTGAATTTTCGGGTCGCGCCCCCATCTATCGACTCAGGCAGCGACCCAGAACAAATCCACAGGAGACTCTTTTGGAACAGTATCGAGGCACCACCATTCTTTCCGTGCGCCGCAATGGCAAAGTAGTTATCGGCGGCGACGGCCAGGTGACCCTGGGCAACACCGTTATGAAAGGCAATGCCCGCAAAGTGCGCCGCTTGCACAATGATCAGGTCATCGCAGGATTTGCCGGTGGTACAGCCGATGCTTTCACTCTGTTTGAGCGCTTTGAAGCGAAGCTGGAACAACACCGGGGCAACCTCACCCGTGCTGCAGTGGAACTGGCCAAAGACTGGCGCTCTGATCGTATCCTGAGAAAACTCGAAGCGCTGTTGGCAGTGGCCGACAAAGAAGCCTCTTTGATCATTACCGGTAACGGCGACGTGATTCAGCCGGAAAATGACCTGATCGCCATCGGCTCCGGTGGAGCATTTGCCCAGTCTGCCGCACGCGCACTGCTGGAAAACACAGAGCTCGACGCGAAAACCATTGTCGAAAAAGGCCTGGAGATCGCCGGCGATATCTGTATCTACACCAACCACAATCGCACCATTGAAGAACTGGATTACTGATCAATGCCCTGGTGCTGCCAGTACCGGCATTGATTACAACCTATTCCCGGCCTGGCACAGACGCAGCTCTGGAGCCAGTCGGTATCAGAGAGATTTACAGTATGTCGAATATGACTCCCCGAGAAATTGTCCACGAACTTGACCGCCACATTATCGGCCAAGATGACGCCAAACGAGCTGTTGCCATCGCCCTGCGCAACCGTTGGCGGCGCATGCAACTCCAACCGGAATTGCGCAACGAGGTTACCCCGAAAAATATTCTGATGATCGGCCCGACAGGGGTTGGAAAGACTGAAATCGCCCGGCGCCTGGCGCGACTGGCCAATGCCCCGTTCGTCAAGGTTGAGGCAACCAAATTTACCGAAGTCGGCTATGTCGGCAAGGATGTGGAATCCATCATCCGCGACCTGGTGGAAACGTCCGTGAAGCTCTTGCGGGAAACTGAGATGCACAAGGTTCAGCAGCGGGCAATGGACGCAGCCGAGGAACTGGTACTCGATGCCCTGCTGCCACCAGCCAGAGATGGGGAAAGTTCCGATAGCGAATCCAGTACCCGACAGGTTTTCCGCAAGAAACTGCGCCAGGGCGAACTGGATGACAAGGAAATTGAAATTGATATCAGCGCCACACCCATGGGCGTTGAAATCATGGCCCCCCCCGGCATGGAAGAAATGACCAATCAGTTACAAAACATGTTTTCCAATCTCGGTAAAGGCAAAACCCAGCGCAAAAAGGTCACCGTGGCACAGGCAATGAAGCAGCTGACAGAAGAGCAGGCTGCGAGCATGATTAATGAAGAAGAACTGAAAATTCGCGCCGTGGAGTCTGCAGAACAGAATGGCATTGTCTTCATTGATGAAATCGACAAAGTTGCCAAACGCGGTGAAACTTCCGGGGCCGACGTCTCGCGAGAAGGTGTGCAGAGGGACTTGCTGCCGCTGATTGAAGGCAGCACGGTCACCACAAAATACGGCATGATCAAGACCGACCACATACTGTTCATTGCCTCCGGCGCGTTCCACTTTTCAAAGCCCTCTGACCTGATTCCCGAACTGCAGGGCAGGTTACCCATTCGCGTGGAACTGCAATCCCTCAGCAGTGAAGATTTCGAACGCATTCTCACCGAACCCAATGCCTCCCTCACCGAGCAATACCGGGAGCTGTTAGCCACGGAAGAGTTGAGCGTCAACTTCCAGCCGGACGGGGTCAAACGTATTGCCGAGATTGCCTTTGAGGTGAACGAGCGCACCGAAAATATTGGTGCCCGCCGCTTGCACACGTTGATGGAGAGACTGCTGGAAGAGATTTCATTCGAAGCATCGGACAAAGGCGGCAAAAACGAACCTGTGAAAATTGATGCGGCATTTGTCGATCAGCAACTCACGGAAATATCCCGGGACGAAGACCTGTCGCGGTTTATTCTGTAACCACCAGCGCCTAGCCCCTGAGCCTATATGCCAATAAAGGAAATCAACAGCCATGCTTCCCAGTAAAGTAAAAATCTCCCAGGAGGATGGCAGCCTGACGCTTGAATATGCAGATGGCAAACGATTTACCTTGAGTGGTGAATACCTGCGGGTTCACTCACCCAGTGCTGAAGTGAGAGGGCACGGCCCGGGACAGTCCGTGCTTCAGGACGGCAAGCAGGGGGTAAGGGTCACAGGCGCGACGGCCTCCGGTAATTATGCCCTGACACTGACATTTAGCGACGGCCATAACAGTGGCATCTTCAGCTGGGATTACCTGCGGGATCTTTCAGAAAACCATGACCAGTACTGGAAAAATTACCTCAATGAACTGACCCAGGCGGGTAAATTTCGCGATGCCAACACCCAACCAGTAAAGCTGATGGATCCGTCAAACCCGACAAAAAATCACTAAGCCCGTGCAGCCTATTTGGCATCCATGCGAACGGTGGTGAGATCCTCTGGCGGGCTCTCCCCGGCCTGATAGCGGACGCAACGATCCAGAAAGAATTTGGAAGGGCCATCGTCGGGGTAGTCGTCTAACAACTGCCTGAAGCCACCCTCGGCAATTACCCAATCACCCTGCTGGAATTTTTCCAGTGCCTCGGCAAAGCGCTCGCATAACTGCAGCTCACCTTCGCTGGCGTCACTGCGGCCGGCAAGTATTTCCACAATCGGCAGTCCTTCGGTCTTACCCACAAACTGAAATTTGCCCATGGGCCGCAACAGCAGCAGCTCCTCCAACCCCTCGACGACAGCGGCAGTCGCAGAAAGCTCTGTACCCAGGTGCTTGTTCAGACCCTCGATTCTCGAGGCGGTATTGGCACAGTCGCCCACAATACTGTAGACAAAGTGCCCGCCCCCGCCGGCATGCCCCACGTACACCGATCCACACTCCAGACCAATGCGCAATTTGGCCCCCAGCATCTTGTGACGAACCTTGAACTCTTCGATCGCCTCGACGGCTTCCAGGGACGCAAAAATGGCTTTGCTTCGAATGGCCACCGACGGTCCACTGGCTGTCCAGGCACACATAATGGCATCCGCCCGAAACTCGGTAACGTCCACCTGGTGGTTTTTCAGGGGCTGGGCGAGGGCTTCGAAGTATTCGTTGAGAAAGGATGCCAGTTGATCCGGCGGCATCTGTTCGGCAATGGTGGAGAATCCGGCCATATCAGTAGCGAGACAGGTGCTGTAGACCACTTTGTTGGCCATGGCCGGGTCGAGACGGTTTTCCGTCAGTTCCCTGGCAACATTTTCCGGCAGGTAGTAATTAATGGCCTCGCTCACCTGAATACTGCGACGCCTCTCCAGCAGGTACTGAGCCAATAAACCAGTAAATAACGCCAGCGGGTATTGCACCAGCATCGGCGTCGCCAACGGCAACCACACCGACTGAGTATTGAACTGCCACTGAGCGTAAAACACGTATAAACCCGCCAGCAACAAAGACAGGGGCACACCGGCAATGGCGGGAAGCCAGTACACCAGCATACCCATAAACAACCCGAAAATAAGCAATATCAAGCCCGACTCCAATCCTCCGGCCGGTTTCAGGGCATTGTCGGTGAGCAGGTTGGCAAAGGAAGTGGCTGCAATCTCAACACCACTCAGGTCGACGCCATCATCACTGGTAAACACCGTGTAGAAGCGATCCGGCTGCCCGGGGTCATAGAGGTCGGAAAAGCCTACAAACACCACCTTGTTGGTGAAATCCATGGCGCCATCGGCAAGGTTGGGATCGTGCCCCTTTATAACCGCGTGATAGGGGATGGTTGGTATGGTGCCGGGAGGGCCATAAAAATTAATAAAGCGATGAGGCTCTCCCTGGTAGAGGCCTTTGAGCGATGCCAGCAATGACGCCTTATCAAGAGATCCCAGAGGCATATCACCCTGAAGGGGGAAACCTGTCAGCTCCCCACGCCAGTAGCGCATCAGGTTACGCGTGTCCTTGGCACTGGCAATGGTCTCGATACTCTGTGGCAGGTTCTCGTGACGGGGAAAGCCCCAGCTTTCCAGAATCCCCAGCCACTGACTGTAAACGGATGCGGCATGCAGCTGCAGCGCCATGGCCGGCATGGTGGGCGCATCCCCTACACTGCTCTTGAAGGTCCAGAACTCGTAGACTGCGGCATCGAGCTTCGGCAAAGGGAAAGGTGCCAGGCCTTTGGCGCTATCCACCAACTCCTCAATGGGGGATAACAGCTCCTCTACCCAGACTGAGCCAACGTGATAGCCATCCTTGTCGGTAATCGGCTGTCTTTTTCCCGTGAGCTTTTCCACCAGTACCACCCGATTGGCACGCTTCACGGCCTCTGCAAACTGTCCGTCTGTTGCCGCATCCTTTGGCTTTCCAAAGAACACGTCAAACACAATGACCGATGCACCACGCTCTACCAGCAAGTCCACCAGTTGCCCGTGAATGGAGCGC
>SBGI01000276.1 GCA_006227015.1 Gammaproteobacteria bacterium | reverse complement strand
GCACTTCACGAGCAAATTGAACGTGTGTCCCATGTCATGTTCGGTGGCCTGACCCATGAACCTGCAGCCAGGCTGGCCAACACCCTGGTGGATATTACACCCGCCGGTCTTGAAAAAGTGTTTTTGTGTGATTCCGGCTCAGTCAGCGTTGAAGTGGCCATGAAGATGGCCTTTCAATACTGGCAGTCACGGGGAGTGCCAGGCAAAACCCGATTATTGAGCCTCCGTAATGGCTATCATGGTGACACCTTTGGTGCGATGTCCGTGTGTGACCCGGTGACGGGAATGCACCATCTGTTCCACGATGTACTGATGCAGCAGTTATTTACTGAGGCCCCGCGCTGTGCATTCGAAGTTGAATGGGATGAGATCTATATTAAAGATTTTGAGGATAAGCTGTCTTGCCACAACCATGAACTGGCCGCAGTCATTCTCGAACCCATTGTTCAGGGTGCCGGGGGCATGCGCTTTTATTCTCCCCATTTTCTGCAGCGTGTTCGTGAACTCTGTGACGAGTATGACGTGCTCTTAATTGCCGATGAAATCGCTACCGGCTTTGGCCGTACAGGCAAACTGTTTGCCTGTGAATGGGCGGACGTCACTCCGGACATTCTATGTCTTGGAAAATCCCTTACCGGGGGATATATGACACTGGCCGCCACCCTCTGCACCGAAAAGGTCAGTGATGGAATCTGTCAGGGTGAAGCCGGTGTATTTATGCACGGCCCTACATTCATGGGCAACCCCCTCGCCTGCGCCGTCGCCAACGCCAGCATCGAGCTTCTGTTGTCTTCCGACTGGTCCACAAGGATTCAAACCATTGAGTCACAATTGCAAGCAGAACTGACACCCGCACGCAGCTATGACAATGTGGCCGATGTGCGTGTTCTGGGAGCTATCGGTGTGGTAGAAATGAAGCAGGCCGTTGATTTAGCAACAATTCAAAAGCAGTTTGTCGACCGGGGTGTCTGGATAAGACCATTTGGAAAACTGGTCTATGTCATGCCCCCCTATATCATCAGCGATGAGGACCTTCACCTGCTCTGTAGTGCGATGCTAGAGGTGGTTGCCAGCCTTCCCTAGCTGGATGGGAAACACCCTGGTTTTCAGACAAGGGGATACAGACCTACAGCCCGGTTTAGTTTTTCCATAAATGGCGTGCAAACCGCCCTCGCCTTTTCAGCCCCTATTTTCAGGGTGCTTTCGATATAGTCAGGGTTTTCCATCAACTCGTTGTAGCGCTCGCGGGGTTCCCGCAGTTCTTCATTGATCAATTCAAACAACTGCTTCTTGGCTTCACCCCAAGCGATGCCATTTTCAAATTCCCGGCGCATGGCCTCTGTCTGGTCTTTACTAGCGAAGGCACGCCAGATCTGAAAAACGGTGGAAGTATCCGGATCTTTGGGTTCACCCGGCTCCAGCAGATTGGTGACAATTTTATTAATATGCTTTTTCAGTTTCTTCTCAGGCAGGAAGAGCGGGATAGTGTTACCGTAGCTTTTGCTCATCTTGCGACCATCAAGGCCCTGTAATACAGCCACATGATCATCTACAACGGCCTCTGGCAGTGTGAAATGATCACCGTAGATATGGTTGAAACGCTGGCCAATATCCCGTGCCATTTCAATATGCTGAATCTGATCCCTACCCACCGGGACTTTGGTGGCGTTAAACATCAGAATATCCGCTGCCATCAACACCGGGTAGGAAAACAACCCCATGGTGATGCCGTAATCCGTATCCTCACCACTGTCCAGATTCTTCTGTACCGAATCTTTGTAAGCATGGGCACGGTTCATCAGGCCCTTGGCGGCGACACAGTTCAGGAACCAGGTTAACTGCGGAATTTCGGGGATATCGGACTGCCGATAGAACACCACATTGTCAGTATTCAAACCCAGTGCCAGCCAGGTAGCAGCAATCTCCAGGGTAGACTGATGAACTTTTTCAGGCTCCTGGCACTTGATCAATGCATGGAAGTCCGCCAGAAAGTAATAGGCATTGACGTCCGTTGTCTGACTGGCTGCAATGGCAGGCCGAATGGCGCCCACATAGTTACCCAGGTGGGGGGTACCGGTGGTGGTAATGCCGGTTAGAACGGTATCGACATCGGAAGTGGCGTTGTTATTCATGGGTTGTATCTACGGTTAATACGACTTGTGGGCGCACATCATACGGATTTCAGCATGGGGATAAAGGCGAAATTGCGCATTCAGATATCTTCCACCAGTAAACTGCCGCCATAACTGTAAAATTCGCTGAGAACACGGTAGAGATTGTGTGCATCCTCGGTACCCGCCATTTCCCTGATGGAGTGCATGGCAAAGGTCGGCACGCCCACATCGAGGGTCTGCACACCCAGCATGGCCGCAGTGATGGGACCTATGGTGCTACCACACCCAAGATCTGTACGATTCACAAAAACCTGCAGCGGGACATCGGCCTTTTCACACAATTGGCGAAAAATGGCAGACGTCACACCATTGGTGGCATAACGCTGGTTGGCATTAACTTTCAGTACAGGGCCGGCATTGAGAATTGGGCCATGATTGCCATCATGGCGGTCTGCGTAGTTTGGGTGGACCCCATGGGCGTTATCAGCCGACACCAGCAAAGAGCGTCGGATAATGCGTGTTAATTGCTCTGTCTGCGGAAACAGACGTTCAAGCAGTGACTGCAGCATTGGGCCATTGGCACCACAGGCAGATACACTGCCGACTTCTTCGTGATCATTGCAGATCAGCATGGTGGTTTGCCGATCGCCACACTCAAGTAGTGCCTTCAAACCGGTATAACAGCTCAGCAGATTATCCAAACGGGCACTGGAAATAAATTCATTTTGCCAGCCGGTAATAGCTGGTGGCTGACTATCGTAGAGATACAGTTCGTAATCAACGAGTTGCTTACCGGAAAGATGTGGCGACGTTTGCGCCAGGGCCGCTGACAATACATGACGAAAATCTGCGGTATCTTTATTTACATCCTTGAACAGAATGGGGGGAATATCTGTTTGCGGATTTACTCGCCGTTCGTGGTTGGCATCCCGGTCCAGGTGAATGGCCAGGCTGGGAATCACCGCAACCGGCCGTTGTAGGTCAATCAATGACTGACACAGCTTGCCTTCGCCATTATCAACGATGACTCGGCCGGCTATGGATAAATCCCGATCAAACCAGGGGTTCAATAACGCGCCGCCGTAGACCTCTACACCCAGTTGGAAATAGCCCTGACGATTCAATTCGGGCTTAGGCTTCACTTTCAGGCAGGGACTATCCGTATGTGCCCCCACCATGCGGATACCCGACTCCTCGACAGGCACCTGGCCCATGACAAAGGCAATAATGGAAGAGCCGTTACGTGTGATGTAGTAACGCCCACCCCGCGCCAGCTCCCAGGCATCTTCTTCCAGGAGCGGCTCAAAACCGGCATTATCCAGCAGCTCGCGGATATTCTTGACCGCATGAAAAGGCGTTGGTGAACTACCGATATACTTCAGCAATTGCTGGTTGAACGCTTGACTGCTCATTGGCTTCTATTCTGCCCTGTTACTTTATCCCGATTTTTTCCAGCCTGGCCAGCAGACTGGACGTATCCCAACGACCACCACCCATATCATGCAACTCATCATAAAATTCATTGACCAGTTTCGTTACGGGTAGCTGGGAGCCATTTTTTTTCGCTTCAGCCAGTACAATCCCCAGATCCTTGCGCATCAAATCCACAGCAAAACCGTGATTGTACTCACCTGCCAACATTGTTTGGTAGCGGTTATCCATTTGCCAGGACTGTGCAGCCCCTTTGGAGATGACGTCGATAACCTGATCGGCATCAAGTCCTGCTGCACGGGCAAAATGTAAGCCCTCGGCCAAGGCCTCAATCAAACCGGCCACACAGATCTGGTTAACCATTTTACACAGTTGGCCTGAGCCCACCGGGCCAAGTAATGTGACCTGGCGAGCGTAACTATCAATCAGGGAGGCAGCACGCTGAAACTCATCAGCATTCCCGCCCACCATCACCGTCAGTTGACCTTTTTCTGCCCCCTGCTGACCACCTGAGACCGGCGCGTCCAGATAGCCAAGCCCCCTGCCCCTTGCTACTTCTGCCAGTTCTCTGGTGACACTTGCGGAGACCGTGGTGTGATCAATAAACAGGGTGCCCTCTTTCATTGAGACGAATGCGCCCTTATCGCCAACAGTGATCTCTCGCAGGTCATCATCATTACCCACGCAGGAAAAGACAAACTCGGCATCCGTAACAGCCTCCGCGACTGTTACTGCCGCCCTACCGGCATACTGTTCAAGCCAGGCATTGGACTTGGTAGAGGTACGGTTGTATACACAGACCTCGTGCCCCGCCTGGCTGAGATATCCTGCCATCGGAAAACCCATCACGCCAAGGCCGATAAAGGCTACTTTTTTACTCACCAATTACCTTTCCTAGTTCATCAAAATGACAATCAGCACTGCGCCAAGCAGCAGGCGGTAAATCACAAACGGCAGCATACCAATCCGGTTAATCCAGGTAAGGAAAAGATGGATACAAAGATAAGCCGCCACTGCAGACAATGCTGTACCTAATGCAATATCACCCCAGGGCACATCTTCCAGACGGGTTAGTTGCATGATTTTGTATCCGCCACTGAGAACAATGATGGGAATTGCCATCAGAAAAGAAAAACGGGCTGCAGCTGCACGGTCAAATCCCAGCGCCAGAGCTGCCGTAATGGTAATACCCGATCGGGAAGTTCCCGGTATCAATGCGATGGCCTGAGCAACACCCACAAACAGGGCTGACCGCCAAGAAAAATCGGTAAGCGGGCGACACCGGGAACTGAACATGTCAGCAGCACCCAACAAAAGAGCAAACAGGATCGTTGTAATTGCTATAACCAGGGTAGAACGCAGGTGGGTTTCGATAAAATCAGCAAATAACAGTCCGGCCAGGCCTGCGGGAATCGTTGCAAGAATAAGCTGCCAGCCCAGTCTGCTTTCCGGCGAACTACCGCCTCCACCCAGGCTACGCAACCAGCCCGTGATCAGGCTCTGCACATCGTGCCTGAAATACCACAACACGGCAGCGAGAGAACCCACATGTACAGCGACATCAAAGGCTAACCCCTGATCTGACCAGCCCAACACAGCTGAAGGCAAAATCAAATGAGCAGAACTGGAGATAGGCAGAAATTCCGTTAACCCCTGGATAATCGCAAGGAAAGCAATTTGTAATGCATCCATTACAACGAGTCCTCCCCTCGGCCATTATCAACGCCATCCCGTAAACGCTGACGTTTATTCCAGGTAATCCTGTCCCGCAAATACAGGGGCTGTACGTCGACTACAGCCTTAAGGTCACCCCGAGCAATTTGCGGTGTTGCCAGCGTCAAAATGTCTCTTGCATCTGGCATCACTTGGCAATCCACAATAGCCGGATCAACGGCGATTCTCTGCCCGTATTGCCAACCATCGCCAAAGCCATAGACAGGTAGTGATGCAGGTTCTGAGGGAAGTTCTTCAGGTATGGATAGACTGTCATTACATAACCTAACCAGGCTGCTGTCACGCCATTCAAACTGAGCCCAATAAACCTCATCCATCCGGGCATCAAACATCGGCATCACCACACATGGCTGGTCGCCAACATGCTGCCTGCGAACCCCCGTCAAGGCTAACGTTGCCAGACTGGAGACAGGACATACGGGAATATCTGCGCCAAACGCCAATCCCTGTACCACACCGAATCCTATACGGATACCAGTAAAAGATCCGGGTCCATGGGTAAAGGCCAATGCATCCAGTTGATTTAACGAGACACCTACCTCTACCAACAGTTCGTCCACCATGGGCAACAGTAAGCGAGTATGTTCGCGGCTGGCCAACTGGAAGCGGGAAATCACCTCTCCTCGATAACACAACGCCGCTGAACAAGCAGAAGTTGTCGTATCAATGGCTAAAACCGTATGCACAAAAAATCCCCCCTTAAAGCGGGGGGATTGTAACCTGAATCACCTGTGGACAGGGCCTTTAGGTGTAACGAGAGTTGAGCGTATCAGCTTGCGCTTTCGCCTTGGTCCGCTGAGGAAGTAGGCTTCGCGACTGCTTTTGCCGCAGGTTTTTTTGTGGCGGCACTCTTCGCAGGCCGACCTGGCTTACGTTTGGATGCTGTAGCCTTTTTCTCGGTAGTTTTAACGGCGGACGTTTTTGTTTTTGCAGGACGACCTACCGAGCGCTTGGCCGTTGCCGATTTGGTCGTTTTCTTAGCAGGTTTGCCAGCGCCGGCATTTGTTGTTGGCGCAGTGGCTTTTTTTGGCCTACCCGGGGCTCTTTTTGCTGTTGCTGCTCCTTTAGCTGCTGCAGTGGAGGCTACCGCTTTTTTAGGCGGCCTCCCCGGACCACGTTTCGCAGTGGTTGCCTTGGCACTAGTTTTCGTTGTGCTGGCCGCAGAAGCAGTTTTTCTGGGACGACCCGGACCGCGCTTCACGGTGGTGGCCGCGCCGGTCTTCGGCTTTGGCGGGCGCCCGGGACCACGGGTGGAGGGCATGGGCGTTTTGGAGGTCTTCACTGCGGCGACTTTTTTCTCCGCGGCTTTAATCACGCTCTGAGCTTTTTTATGTAAGGCTTTTTCTGCAGATTTAATTCTCGACAGGGCCTTTTTCTCAACCTCTCTGACCTTTTTAGCCATATCCATTGAGCGTTTTTTCAGCCAGGCCTGTTCGAAACGTTTTTTTGCCGCATCCAGTTCTTCCTGGGTTTTATCTTTCAGCTTTGACTCCGCCTGAACTACCCTGGCTTTTGCTTTTTCTTCCATGTCATTCAATTGACCCATGATTTTTGCAGCACGAAGCTCTGCTTTTGCCAGGGTATTTTTTACATTCAAATTTTCTAGCTTTGTAATTCCTGAGCGGACTTCCTGCATCGCTTTCTTTAAGGCTGACTGTGCGGCTTTGGAAGAGTTTTCAGCAACTCGACTTCTCGCAGCAATAAGTTTTTTTCTCGCAGCACTTACTTTGCTGCTCTGGGTAGAAATTTCCTTTTCCAATTTGCTGATAAGGTTCTCAGCTTTTGCGACTGCAGGGTTTGTCACTTTAACCGCTGCTTTTTTCCTTGCTGTTGTTTTTTTTGTTGTGGTTTTTGCCGCTGATTTAACAGCCGCTTTCTTGGGAGCTCGAGCCATTAGATGTCCCCTTATAAGCTGGAAAAAAGAAAAAATTAGCGCCAGTAAAACTGGCGTGTATAAAGTTTATTCAATTTACAGATATTTTCCAGCAGCGATTAAAAAATAACCTGATATCGCGCAAAATATGTTTGATTTAGACGAATTTAATGGAATAACTTCGGCTTAATCATGGAAGAAAGGGCTTTGATGAATTCAGGCTGGTCATTCAAGCATGAGACATACTGATAATGTTGGCCGCCGTGTGATAGGAAAAGTTCACGATAACTAATATTTAATTCTTCGAGTGTTTCCAGACAATCAACCGTAAATGCCGGGCTAATGATATCAATTGATTCTACCCCGGCCGCAGCCCAGGCTTTCAATTGTTCATCCGTATAGGGTTGCAACCACTTCTTCGGGCCAAAGCGCGACTGAAAACTCATTACCCAATCGCCTTGCTGGAGGGCAAGTTTATTTGCTACTGCTTCAGCCGTCTCAAGACAATGCTGGTAATAGGGATCACCTTTATCGACATACTCCTGAGGAATGCCATGAAACGACATTAAAAGTTTTTCATGTCGGCCATGATGTTCCCAGGAATCGCGAATACTCTGAGCCAGGCAGTCAATGTAGTCGGGGTGGTCATGAAACGATTTGATCACACAAATATCCGGAATATTACGGGACTGCTGAATAATGACCGACAACTGATCGTAGATGGCTCCGGTGGTCGAACCCGAATACTGAGGATACATCGGCAGTACCAGGAACTCCTCAACGCCCTGCCCTTGCAGCTCCTGAAAGGTTCTAGACAGAGAGGGCTCTCCATAAGTCATTGCCTCGCAGACCACTGCATCGCCTGCGTCTGCTTCAGTGTCCAGTTGTTTTTGCAATGCTGCAACCTGACGCTTTGTGATAACCCTGAGTGGTGAGCCTTCAGGCAGCCAGATTTCACCGTAGCTATGTGCCACTTTTTTTGCTCGCAGCGGAATGATCACCAGACGCAGTAAAAACCACCATAGCAGTTTGGGTGCTTCTACCACTCTGCTATCAGAAAGAAACTGTTTAAGAAATTTCGCGACTGATCTGGGAGTGGGTGCTTCAGGCGTTCCGAGATTAACGAGAATAATGGCTTTTTTCTTCATAAGCTCTCAATTTATGGCCAAAAAAAATGGACCCTGACGGGTCCATTTTGCATGAGTGCTTGAACTCAAGCCAGTGCTTCTTCCAGGCGAGCTTCCACATCAGTCAATGCGCCAACGCCATTAACACTGGCGTAGGATGGAGCATTCTCCGGTTGTGTCTTGGCCAGCCCCTGGTAAAACCCGACCAACGGCTCAGTTTGCTCATGGTAGACAGCAAGACGGTTACGTATGGTGTCTTCCTTATCGTCATCACGCTGGATCAGTGGTTCACCGGTTTCGTCATCCACACCTTCCTGCTTGGGTGGGTTGTGCGTAACATGATAAACACGGCCGGAACCTTCATGGACCCGACGGCCACTCAGGCGAGATACGATTTCATCGTCAGCCACATCAATTTCAATGACTTTGTCGATCATGACACCTTCGCTCAGCAGTGCTTCAGCCTGCGGAATGGTGCGAGGAAAACCATCAAACAAGAAGCCGTTTACACAATCTGCTTCCTGGATACGCTCTTTCACAAGCGCGATGATCAAATCATCAGACACCAGTCCTCCGGACGCCATGATATCTTTGGCTTTCAGGCCAAGCTCGGTGCCCGCCTTAACGGCAGCACGAAGCATATCGCCCGTTGAAATCTGGGGAATACCAAACTTTTCAGTAATATATTTGGCCTGTGTGCCTTTGCCCGCTCCCGGCGGCCCTAACAAAATAATACGCATTGATGATCTCCGCTTAATCTGGGGTAATTATAATTAGTCAGTTACCCAAACTCGTGGTTGAGGCGGGAAACCTTACACATTATCGGGCCGGATAACAAGCAATTACGCGGCCTTGACCGATTTAGCCGGTCTCCAATTTAGCCTCTCGCCAAAGCTGATCAAGACGTTGGGGAGAGGTTTTTGCGACCTCTTCACCAGATTCGGCAAGCTTCTCCTCCAGGTGCTGGAAGCGTGACTCAAATTTTCGCGAGGCATTTCTCAAGGCCAACTCAGAATCGACACCCAGGTGACGGCCCAAATTTACCGCTGTAAATAACAAATCGCCGAGTTCTTCTTCGATGTTTTGTTGGTTCTGGTCCCTCAACGCCCCTTTTAATTCATCGATTTCTTCGTGCAGTTTGTTCCAGACTCCACCGCAATCGGGCCAGTCGAACCCGTGGTTGGCAGCCCTCTTCTGCAGTTTTTGCGCGCGGCTCAGTGCCGGCAGTGCCCTTGGAATATCATCCAGAATCGATGAACGCCCCTTATCCTGGCGCTCATTCTGCTTTAGCCGCTCCCAGGTTTGCTTGATATCCTGCTCATCCGGCTCTGCCTGGGCATCGCGATGGCTGTGCAGCGTGCCATCAGGAAACACATGGGGATGCCGACTGACCAGTTTCTCGGTCAATACTGACACGACCTGTTCAAAATCAAACAACCCCTGTTCCTCGCCCAATTGGCTGTAAAAAACCACCTGAAACAGCAGATCACCGAGTTCTTCCTTAAGATGGGCATAATCTTCACGCTCAATGGTATCGACCACTTCGTACACTTCTTCCAGCGTGAACGGCACGATACTGGCAAAAGACTGCTTCAGATCCCATGGACAACCCGTCTCAGGGTCTCTTAGGGATTTAATGACATCAACGAGCTTACTAAATTCTTCTAATTTCATAGGAGATTGCTGCCTTGTTGGGATTGGGGATATTCAGCGGTTCCCACATTTGCTAGTATAGGACAGCGATAACATTATGTCTTTTCAGCCTAATGCAGTGCTTGAGGATAAGTATGACTAGTAGCGTTGCGCACGCGCGACTGACGACCACTTTTACAAATGGCCTAAGGGAACTTCCTTTTCCCAAAGGATTTTCCAAGCGTTTTTCTTTAGCGTGTGAGGTGTTTGAGTCATTTCTCAAGGATGCCAAGTTAAATGGGTTTTCTCAAAAGTACAAAATGAGGTCTCATTTTTATCTTAATGTGGGTTTGGTGGGCGATCAGCGCATGAGGACCATGAATAGGGATTTTCGCGCTAAGGATAAAACTACGGATGTTCTTACCTTGGCCTTGTATGATGATATTCGTGCAGGTGAGGAGCTTCTTTTTGAAGAAGTTGAGCTTGGAGATATTTTTATCTCGGGTCCGGTCATGAAAAAGCAGGCAAAAGAGTTTAACGTTACAATTGAACAAGAGTTTTTTCATTTGTTCGTTCATGGTTTTTTACACCTATTAGGATTTGACCACGAAATCTCACCTGAAGAGGAAAAACTCATGGAAGCATTAGAGAAGAAGCTCGTGGATAAAATTTATAAAAAGATTTATTAAGGGATAGAGGCATAAAATGGAACAAACGGTAAAAATAGAATTAGATGAATGTCGTTCTGCAATTAGGTCTTACCAGAATAAATTAGAAATATTACG
>SBGI01000112.1 GCA_006227015.1 Gammaproteobacteria bacterium | reverse complement strand
GATGGCAGCCAGTGCTTCACGCACATCATCGAGCTTGAAGGGCTTGACTACTGCTGTAATCATTTTCATCGCATTGCTCCTTAGGAAAAAACGGCGCCCAAGTCATAAGACAGGGCGCCGACAGTCAATTACATGCTTTTGCTGATAGAGAAAACTACAGAGCTATCACACCAGTCAGTGCCACCGCACTCGTCGTCATCCAAGTCGGTATCCACCCAGCTCAGTGAGAAATCCATACCCAGATAGGATTTTCCCAGGCTGATAGAGTAATCAGAGTAGCTGTCTTCACCATCGAAGAGGAAAGCCTGCTCTGCATCTTTGGGATCGCTGTCGTCATCAGCATATTCGAAGTCGTTGTAGCCGTAATGCAAGCCCAAGCTAAAGCCCCCAGGCAACTCAAACCCGTAATCGGCATAGACGTAGTAGAAGTCACCAGTTTCCAGCCAGTAGTCATCGGAATAGGCGAACCCAACCGTCAAGTCGTTGAAAGACAAGCTGGCATAGAATTCTTGATAATCAAGATCGCGCTTACCTGTAAGGGCAAACTCTGTCTCATTAGAAGTAGGGTAGTCGTAGTAGATGTAGCCAAGGTCATAGCTGAGGCTATCAGTTAAATCGCCAGCAAAACCTGCGTAGTAGTCCAGCTCCATGCTCGCATCTGCCACATCAGATCCGTCATTTGTGTCGAAATCAACCGATGAACCCCAAATGCCAGCGTAGAAGCCACTTTCAAAGCCCACATCAAAACCACCTTGAATGGCAGGGGCAGTATCTGATTGAGAAATACCACGGAACTTATAGTCGGTGGTCAAAGTGACATTAGCGGAAGTTTCAAAGGCCTGTGCAACATTGGCGGCTAAAGGCATGGTCAGCGCAATAGACGTTGCAACAAGTGATTTTTTAAAAGTGTTCATATGCTTCTCCAAAAATATAAACAACAGCAAATAAATTTAATGGGTGCGATAGTATTTAAGGTCGCACGCCATGGGATTATGCATTTGCCGTGCCAACAAACCCGGAGCCCCAGAGAAGCTAAAATCACTAAAAAAAGCATCGTACGCACACTTTTAGTGCACATATTTATCAAACGGGCACCATTTGGCACCAAAACAAGGCGATTTTGTTTTTTGCTTCGTTTTCTGTACCCCATCCTGTACAGCGTCAGCAAAGACTCTAAAATAGATACCACCTAACACCTTGGAATAAATGCCGTGAAACCAGACCAGCTACTCCATCAGTTCCTGCAGCAGTTGAATGCTGTAATCACGCCAGGTGCCGATATACTGGGAAAGGAAGCTCAGCAGAAGATAAAGGCGGCAGCACAAGCCACCTTTGACAAACTGGATCTGGTGACCAGGGATGAGTTTGATGCCCAGCGCGCGGTGCTGGCTCGCAGCCGCGAAAAAATTGAGGAGATGGAAAAATTGCTGGCCGAACTCGAAGCACGATTGGAAAATCAGTCAAACTAGGCTGTCATCGCCACGCGGAGCAACAAACCGCTGGCAGTGATGCACCGCTAGAGAGCACTACCAGGGAGGGTAGCCATGGCACTGGCCATTGTTCACAGCCGGGCAAAAATTGGCGTTGATGCACCATTAGTCACCATTGAGGTGCACCTGTCTAACGGTTTGCCCGGACTGACCATTGTCGGCATGCCTGAAACTGCCGTAAAGGAAAGCAAAGACCGGGTACGCAGTGCCCTGCTGAATTCTCACTTCGAGTTTCCAGCACGCCGCATCACCATTAACCTCGCCCCCGCCGACCTCCCCAAGGAGGGAGGACGCTTTGATCTCGCCATAGCCCTCGGCATTCTCGCTGCTTCAGAACAGTTACCTCTCGAGCAACTGGCAAATATAGAAGTCATTGGCGAACTGGCTTTGTCCGGAGAGTTGCGAGCCATAGACGGCGTCTTGCCTACCGCCTTGGCCTGCGCCCGGGCCGGCAAAAGCCTGATCACGCCACTCGGCAACGCCAGCGAGGCAGCCCTCAGCAAGCATACCGTCGTCTACGGTGCACAACACTTGCTGGAGGTGTGTGCACATCTCAACGGCAACCAACCCCTTGCGGCTCACGAGGCTGACACACCGGGTTCAGTTGCCCCCAGCACAGTCGACTTGAGTGATATTGTCGGCCAGCAACAGGCAAAGCGGGCACTGGAAATTGCCGCTGCCGGCGGACACAACCTGCTATTCAAAGGGCCTCCGGGCACAGGTAAAACCATGCTCGCTTCACGTCTGCCCGGCATCCTGCCACCGCTCACCGCAGACGCGATGCTGGAAGTGGCCGCAATACATTCTGTGGCAGGGTTGGGGCTGCGCAGGGCACTGTCACAACCGCCCTTTCGCGCACCACACCACACAGCCTCGGCAACCGCGCTGGTTGGTGGCGGCAGCGTGCCCAGGCCGGGTGAAATCTCACTGGCCCATCACGGGGTACTGTTTCTGGACGAATTGCCTGAATTTCCCCGTAAAGTACTGGAGGTACTCCGCGAACCACTGGAATCCGGCGAAATCATGATTTCAAGGGTGCAGGCGCAAACTCGTTACCCGGCTCAATTTCAACTTATTGCCGCCATGAACCCTTGCCCCTGTGGTTATCAGGGCAGCGAACGCTGTCGATGCACACCGGATCAGGTTCGTCGTTATCGTGAGAAAATATCCGGACCATTACTGGACCGCATCGACCTGTTGGTGGATGTGCCAGCCCTACCCAGTAAAGACCTGATGCAACACAACCCTGATGGTGAAACCAGCGCATCGGTATTGCACAGGGTCACAAAGGCCAGAGAATATCAGCGACAACGTGCAGATGTACTTAACAGCCAACTAAACAGCCAGCAACTGAAAGCGCACTGCCCTTTAAGCGCTGAGCAAAAAAACCTGTTACAACGTGCCAGCGATCAAATGGGGCTGTCCGCACGGTCAATCCATCGCATTTTAAAGGTCGCCAGAACCATTGCCGACCTCGAGTCCAGCAGCACCATTGATATCCACCACCTCAGTGAAGCACTGAGCTACCGCCACAAATTCAGTCATTGATTTCTACCGCGACACAATGGCAATCTTGAAGGCATTGCCATGAACCTAATGCGTGGTCAGTGGTATAGTCCGCCCAAACTGAGGATCAATACGTGGCTGAAAAACCGGACAGAACAATCTCCAAGGTGATTGATGAGCTCGACAACCTGATCGCCGAAATACCCCGCCTGAACGATGACACTGTCAATAAAGTTGATACCCGTCTCCGCGCTATCATTGGCAAAGGCGCCAAGGGCCTCTCGCCCATACAGCTGATCCTCGCCTATACGGACTGGCTGGCCCACCTTTCCATCTCACCGGCACGCCGGGTACAGCTTTTACAAAGTTTTGCAGAAAAGGTGCTGTATCTGACCACCGCAACTGCTCGCCAGATTGCCGAGCGCTCCGAAGAACCGCCGCCCCGCTCCTCATCCCTGTTCAAGCACGAGCTGTGGAAGAAACTGCCGTTCAACATGATGGCCAGAAGTCACGGCCTGGTATTGGAGTGGCTGCGAGAAGCCGATACCGAGGTGCCCGGCATGGACCGCCTCAATGTCGAGCTGGTCAATTTTATGAACGAGCAGCTGCTCGATATCGCCTCTCCCGCCAACTTCCTGCCCACCAACCCCGAAGTGCTCAAGGTCACCTGGGACAATAAAGGCAAGAACCTGCTGGAAGGCATTGGCAACATGCAGCGGGATATTCAGAAAAAACTGCTCAAGGATGATCGCCCGGATATGGGCGACTACAAGGTGGGCGAGAATCTCGGGGTCACGCCCGGCCAGGTGATTTTTCAAAATCATCTTATCGAAGTCATCCAGTACAGCCCGTCAACAGAAACTGTCGCCAGCGAGCCGCTGCTGATTGTCCCCGCCTGGATCATGAAATATTACATTCTCGACCTGCTACCTGAAAATTCCATGGTGAATTATCTGGTTGGCCAAGGCAAAACAGTATTTATGATTTCCTGGAAAAACCCCGACAAGGACGACCGCGAGCTGGACCTGGACGACTACCTGAAACACGGTTTTCTCGCCGCTCTTGATGCCGTCAAGGCTGTAGTCCCCGACACCAAAATCAATACCATGGGGTACTGCATCGGAGGCACGCTTCTCTCCATCGGCGCCGCCTACCTGGCCAGGGAGGACGACGACAGCCTGAACAGTGTCACTCTGCTGGCTGCACAGGTGGATTTCACCGAGGCCGGCGAAATTACCCGCTTTCTTGGCGCCAGCCAATTGGCTTTCCTGGACAGCATGATGTGGACAGACGGCTACCTCGAAGCTGCCAGTATGGGCGGAGCTTTCAAAGCCCTGCGCGCCCAGGACATGATCTGGAATCCCGCCGTTGAGCGCTACTACATGGGCAGGGAGTCAAAACCCATACCGCTGATGGCCTGGAATGCTGATGGCACCCGCATGCCAGCGGCCATGCACAGCCGTTACCTGCATGAACTTTTCGTGGAAAACCGCCTGACGCAATGCAAATTCCTGATCGATGAAAAGCCTATCGCCATTCAGGATGTTCGCGTGCCTTTCTTTGTGGTCGGCACCACGGCCGATCACGTTGCGCCCTGGAAGTCCGTATACAAAATCAACCACATCGCCCGCAGCGATATTACCTTCCTACTTACCAGCGGCGGCCATAATGCCGGCATCGCCTGCGGCCCGGAGCACCCCCGGCGCACTTACCAGGTTGCCTTTCGCGAACCCATGGACAAATACATCGACCCGGACACCTGGGTTGCCACCCAGGAAACACATACCGGCTCCTGGTGGCCGGTACTCAATCTGTGGCTTGACCAACAGTGCAGCGAAGAAGTCGCCCCCCCTCCCATGGGCGCACCTGATAAGGGCTACAAGGTTCTCTGGCCGGCACCGGGCAAATACGTGTTTGGATAATGCCCGTCATGGACTGGCATTCTGATACCTGATTGCTACAATCCGCCGCCCATAAAACCCACCACTGGCCAACAGCATTGACGACACTGAATCCACAACAACGCGCTGCCGTTCACTACATTGATGGGCCACTTCTCGTACTGGCCGGAGCCGGCAGCGGCAAAACCAGTGTCATCACCCAGAAAATTGCCTACCTGATCCAGCAGTGCGGAATCAGCGCCCGACATATTGCAGCCGTAACCTTCACCAACAAGGCTGCCAGGGAAATGAAGGAACGGGCTGGAAAACTGGTCAAAGGCAATGATGCCAGCGGGCTGACGGTTTCCACTTTCCACAATCTCGGCCTCAATATTATCCGCCGCGAGATCAAGCAGCTGGGTTATAAGCCGGGGTTTTCCATCTTCGATGCCGAAGACGGGAAAACGCTGCTGCGTGAGCTGATGGTAAAGAGCTCCGACCTGGATTCAGATCACCTGGACCTGATGCAGCACCAGATATCCCAGTGGAAAAATGACCTGCAGTCCCCGGAAGATGCCTTATCAAAAGCCGGCAGTGGTGGCGAGCAGTCTATGGCTCTGGTCTATAAACGCTACACGGAAGCACTGCGCGCCTACAATGCCGTGGACTTTGACGACCTGATTCTTATTCCCACCCGCCTGTTCCAGCTCTCGCCCGAGACACTGGAGAAATGGCAGAACCGCATTCGCTACCTGCTGGTGGATGAATACCAGGACACCAACTTTGCCCAGTACCAGCTGGTAAAGCTGCTGGTGGGCGCTCGCCGCTCTCTCACCGTGGTCGGCGATGATGACCAGTCCATTTATGCCTGGCGCGGTGCCCGGCCAGAGAATCTTCAACAGCTTCAGGATGACTTCCCGGAGCTTCACGTTATCAAGCTGGAACAAAACTACCGTTCCACCGGGCGAATCCTGCGCGCAGCCAACCGCCTGATCGACAACAACCCCCACCTGTTCAGCAAGGCCCTGTGGAGTGAGCTGGGGCCCGGAGATCCGCTAAGGTTGATCCGCACCGATAACGAGGACGCGGAAACAGAACGGGTCGTGAATGAAATTATCAACCTGCGCCTGCGCAAGAGCTGCCATTACCGGGACTTCGCCGTGCTCTACCGGGGCAATCACCAGGCGCGGTTACTGGAGTTAAAACTCCAGGCCCAGGGCGTTCCCTACCATCTCAGCGGTGGCACCTCATTTTATGCCCGCACTGAAATCAAGGACATCATGGCCTACCTGAAGCTGATGGTGAACAGCGCCGATGACAACGCCTTTCTGCGCATTATCAACACACCCCGTCGTCAGATCGGCACCTCCACGCTGGAAAAACTGGGCACCTACGCCAACCAGCGGGAAATTCCCCTGATGCAAGCCATCGATGAGGTCGGGTTCCAGTCCCAATTGTCCCCACAACACCTGGAGCGACTTCAGCGCTTCCGCCACTGGATAGAGCAGGTGGCACGCCAGTGCAGTAACGGCGACCCGATAGCGGCGATTCAGGAAATGATCGATGACATCGATTACGAAGGCTGGCTACACCAAAATGCCAGCAGCACGGCGGTGGCAGAAAAGCGCATGGAGAATGTTCACTTTCTGATAGCGCAAATCAAGCAACTGCTCAGCAAGGACGACCTGGATATTCCGGCAGAAGAAGACAGCGGTGACACCGCCGTGGAAGACGCCATTGCCAAGCTGATTTTGCGAGATCTACTCGACCGACAGGAGGAGGACTCCGCCGATGACAAAGTGCAGTTAATGACTCTGCACGCGGCCAAGGGTCTGGAGTTTCCCCACGTGTTCCTGATTGGCATGGAAGAGGGTCTGCTTCCCCATCGCAACAGTATTGATGAAGAAAATATCGAAGAGGAACGTCGCCTCGCCTACGTGGGTATTACCCGTGCCCGCCAGACGCTGACCATGACCATGGCGGCACGCCGCAAACTGTTTGGAGACATCTCGGAAACCACACCGAGCCGTTTTCTCGACGAATTGCCCCAGGAAGACCTGGAGACTGAGGGCATGGGCAATAGTGATCCCGAGGTTGGGAAAAAGAAAGGTCAGGAGTCCCTGGACGCCTTAAAAGGGCTATTTGCCTGACTGTTATTTGCTTGGCAATAGAAAAGGCAACTGCCGGTCGATCACGATCTCCCCGGCCGACAACTGACAACCGTAGGCCAACACTTCTACCCCGGCATCCATGGCTTCCCGCAGGGTCTTCCCGTACACCGGGTCAATATCATCCGCCGGCCCTGCCGACTCCGCACCGCTGTGCTGAACGCAGAAGACCAGCACGGCCCGGTGCCCCTGTTGCACCATCGCCATCAATTCACGAAGGTGCTTGGCACCCCGGGCAGTGACGGCATCGGGAAACAGCACACGGCCCTCACCAACGCCCAGGGTGGTATTTTTCACCTCAACATAACAGCGCCGTTCGCCTTCGCTTAACAACAGATCAATACGGCTGTTCTCATCCCCGTATTTCACTTCGGGACGAATCTGGCCATACCCTTGCAGCTCCCTGATCACGCCATTTTCGATAGCCTCGCGCACCAGTTTGTTGGGCCGGCCGGTATTAACCCCGGTGAGAAAACCATCCCCGGTGGTGGTGATTTCCAGGGTGCCGGGCAGTTTGCGTTTTGGGTCATTGGAACGAGAAAACCAGCAAGGCGTCTCCGGTGCCCAGCAGTTCTTCATGGAGCCGGTGTTGGGGCAGTGAATGGTCATCTCTTCACCGCTATCCAGGCGGATATCCGTGAGAAAGCGTTTGTAGCGCTTCAGTAATGTCGCCTGCTCCAGGGGTGGATCTATTTCCATAACCATCTCATCGCGTCAATGCCTTGCTCAATCGTTCCACCGCGACTTCCAGGCGCGGCAGGGATTCGGTGTAGGCGAAACGTACATGTTGTTGCGCCCGGTGTAAGCCAAAATCGGTTCCCGGCGTACAGGCAATGCCGTGCTCCCGCAACAATTGCCAGCAAAACGCTTCGCAATCATCTGTGAAGGCGGAGACATCGGCATACAAATAAAAAGCCCCTTCCGGCACCCGGTCTATCTGAAAGCCCAGCTCTCGCAAGGCGGGCAACAGGAAATCCCGGCGCTCCCGAAATGCCTCACGGCGCTGTTCAAGAATTCCCCGGGTGTCCGGCTGAAAGGCGGCCAGTGCTGCATACTGGGCAATGCTGGGGCTGGCGATATAAAAATTCTGCGCCATCACAGTCAGGGTATTGATCACCGTCTCGGGAACCACCATCCATCCAAGTCGCCAACCGGTCATACCGAAATATTTGGAAAAGCTGTTGATGACAAACAGGTCGTCGGACAGGGACAGGGCTGAACCCAACAGCTCTTCCGTATAGGTCAAGCCGTGGTAGATTTCATCAACAATCAGGGTACCTTGTTGAGCATTCACCTGACGATACAGCCCCGCCAGTTGTTCACGGTTAATCACTGCACCCGTGGGGTTGCCGGGGGAAGCCACCATGGCCGCTGCCGTATTGGGCTGCCAGTATTCCGCCACGCTGCTGGCAGTCAACTGGTAGTTATCCTCCGGACCCACGGGCACCAGTTGCGGCTCGGCATCCAAGCGTCGGACAAAATTTGCATTGCAGGGATAACCGGGATCGGCCAACAACAATCCGTCACCGGGGTTCAGCAACAACTCGCAAACCATCCCCAGTGCGGCACTGCTGCCTGTGGTGACAATCACGCGGCGGGGGTCAATAGACAGCCCATACTGCTGAGCGTAAAAATCGGCAATGGCCTGGCGAAGTTCAGGGATACCACAGGACGAGGTATAACCCGTGCGACCATCGGTTAAAGCCTTCCGGGCTGCTTCGACAATAGGCGCGGCGGTCACGAAGCGCGGCTCACCAATTTCCATATGGATAATATCCCGCCCCTGGGCTTCCAGTGACTGGGCAGCCTCCAGAAAATCCACCACTTTAAAAGAGGTGAGATTGCGGGTGCGATTGGCCAGTTTCGTCACTGCTGCTCCATCGTTATCGGCGAGACCCATCCAGAAAAAGGGCGTTATGGCTCGGCATTATGTCCTGATTGAGAGGCTATGCCCACAGTGCCCGACACCTGAGCTAGAACTCCAGTTTGGCTGGGGAGTTGGCCTTCCAATTAACCCACCAAACGAAAAAGCACGTTTTTACTTGAAAAATTTCTCCGCTGGCACTATAAACGCGGGTCTCGTAACTCACCGAGACTAAAAAAGATGCCAAAAAAAGCAGAAACCGCTACTGTTGCTTCCCTTCACGGCTTTTCGCCCTACACAGCGAAAAAGAATGAAGAGTACATGAATGAGCCTCAGCGCGAGCATTTCAAACAAATTCTGCTGGCCTGGAAAAAAGAGCTGATGGAAGAAGTGGACCGCACCGTCTCTCATATGAAAGATGAGGCCGCCAACTTCCCTGACCCAGCCGACCGGGCAACTCAAGAAGAAGAATTTAGCCTTGAACTGCGCACCCGAGATCGCGAACGCAAACTGATCAAGAAAATTGACAGCACTATGGAACGTATCGAAAACGACGACTATGGTTTCTGTGATCAGTGCGGTATCGAGATAGGCATTCGTCGCCTGGAAGCGCGACCCACTGCCAACCTCTGCGTGGACTGTAAAACCCTCGACGAAATCAAGGAAAAACAGCTCACCGGCGGCTGACCCTGATGGAAGCGGCCATGCCGCTTCCAATCCCCTCGCATGGTATTCCCTGCAACGCCCTATATCGGACGCTTCGCGCCGTCACCCACCGGCCCCCTGCATTTTGGCTCCCTGGCAACTGCTGTCGCCAGTTATCTCGATGCCCGTCATAGCGGGGGGCAATGGTTAGTGCGCATGGAGGATATCGACCCACCGCGCGAGATGGCGGGCGCTGCAGACCTAATTCTCAATCAGCTAGAACATCACGGCTTGTACTGGGACGGCAGCATCCTGTTCCAGAGTAAACGCAGCGAAGCCTACCATGAAGCTTTGAAGCGGCTGGACGATCATGGCTTAATCTACCGCTGTCATTGCAGCCGACAGCAGCTCAAAGAACGGGGCGGACTTCACCCCCGGCGCTGTACTTACCCGGGCAACCCCAACGACCCCCATGCACTGCGCCTGTCGGTAGCAGACGACAGTGATATCACCTTTATCGATATTTTTCAGGGGCGACAGCATCAGCATATCAAACAGGAAGTGGGCGACTACGTGTTGCACCGAAAAGATGGGCTGTTCGCCTATCAGCTGGCCGTAGTGGTGGATGACGCCCACCAGGGTGTGACTCATGTGATTCGTGGCAGCGACCTGCTTGATTCCACAGCGCGACAAATCTACCTGCAGCACATTTTGGGATTAGCGGTACCTCAGTATGGGCACCTCCCCGTTGCGGTTGATACCGAGGGCAACAAGCTCAGCAAGCAGAACCTCGCACCCCCTGTTGAGCGAATCACACCAACACTCAACCTATGGACCGCCCTGAATTGGCTGGGGATGGCACCCCCCGACACACTGCAGCAGGTAACACCTGATGAACTACTGGCCTGGGCCATACCCCGCTGGGACAGAAATTCAGTTCCGGGACTCATTCAGCAACTAGCCCCATAAAAAGCAAGGTCGCCCAGTGACAAGAAAATGTGCTATCAGGAAGTTAATCCCCCGGACTTGCATCCAGGTAACAACAAGGTAACACTAACTACGGCACGAACATTCCCCCTTTGCGGCAGGCGTTTCATGGATTCCATCCTGATTGTCGAAGACGAAGACAGCATTCGAAGCTCTATCAAGAAACTGCTTAACGGCCAGCT
>SBGI01000326.1 GCA_006227015.1 Gammaproteobacteria bacterium | reverse complement strand
TCTTCATGGGTTGCCAGCGTCTGCTTGGCCAACGCCAGGATATCCTGCTGTTTGATCACTTCCAGGTAGGTTCTGACCACCTGAAGTGCAATGTCTTCACCCACAGATTGCGCACGGAACTCAGAGCTCTTGTGGCGAGCCATCTGGTTTTTGTGTTCATTAGGGGTTTGAAAACCATCAAACACCAGCTGGCTGACATTGAGCTGGGTTTCGCGACGTTCCAGTTCATTACGGGTACGATTCGGGTCTGCAAATTCACGAGCTGTCGGGTCGCGCTCCTGAAAACCAAAGCCAGCCAACAGATCTACGGTTGGGTAGTAACCGCCCAGCGCTTCACGCACCTGACGATCCCTGGAATCCACTTCACGCAGTTCAGCCAAAACTTCCGGGTTGGTCTGTATGGTTTGGGCTATAGCGTCACGCAGGTCCAGGGACTCAGCCTGAACGTGCATAGAAGCAGCTGCAATTCCTGTTAGCAGCAAAGTTGTTAAGTGGCGCTTAAACATAGTTTGTTTTCCTTTCGCACGACGTTGTTTTACACAAGCCTCGAGCATTAACCAATTCCATAAGTTGATTTGTATCACAAAACCTACGGGAAGCAGTTACCGCTCAGAGGCGACTTATTACCGTTTATAGCTTTTAAGCCAAAAAGTGTGACGCAGTCTACATTTTTACTTATATAGAATCACCTGTTAGGCGCATTACCTCTCACGGAATGCTAACTCTTTTGTCTTTAAAATGGGTTTTAACAGGTAGTCGAGAATGGTTTTCTTACCGGTGAGAATATCCACCTGAACAGTCATTCCGGGGATAATCGGCAGAGGATCTTCAGGCTTGCCAAGACTGCTGCTTTCAGTCTGCAATCTGATCTGGTAATAGCTCACCCCTTCCTCATCCACAATCGTGTCCGGGCTGATGTGCACCACCTTTGCGGGCAAACCACCATGAATGGAAAAGTCATAAGCCGTGAACTTGACGGTTGCCGGCTGGGTGGGATGAATAAACGCGATATCCCGAGGCAACACCCTGGCATCGACCAACAGGGAGTCATCAAATGGCACTATCTCAACCAGGTCCATTCCCGGTTGAATCACGCCACCAATGGTCTTCACCTTGAGTTGCTTCACTGTCCCCTTCATTGGAGATCTGACAACTGTTCGTTTTACCCGGTCCTCCAGCGCCTCATTGCTTTGCTTGATACGGCCGAGCTCTGCCATCACCTCGTTTAATTCACCACGTGATTCACTGGCAAACGTCTGTGCATGACTGATGACATTATTTTGGGCCTCGCTGTAAGCAGTTTCCAATTGAGGGATGGCGATCGCCGCCCGGTCCAGCTCCCCCTTGAGATCGGTAACCTGCCTTTCAAGGCGCAACATTTCTACCTGTGAAACAGCACCCTCTGCCACCAATGGCCTGGTGAAATTCAGCTCCCTGCGCATCAGGTCATAACTGTCAGACAGGCTTTGGCGATTGACTTTGATGGATGAAAGTTCCTGTTTCTTCTGGGAAGCTTTCTGGTTAAGAATTTCCTGTTGTGACTGGTGCTCCTGAAGTCGCGACTCATAGAGTGCACGCTCACTGGCCACAAGAAGCGGATCGTAGTTTCCGCCCAATTTGGCCAGCTCATCATCAAAACTGGTGCTGTTGGCCTCGGCGCGCAGTCTTGCCGCCTTGATGGTGAGCTGCTCGGCCTGCAGAGAACGCTCTTTATAGGTAGAAGCGAATATGGTGTCATCGATCTGAATCAAGGGTTGGCCACGGTCCACCACGTCCCCTTCCGCCACCAGCAACGATGCAAGGATGCCTCCCTCCAGGTTCTGAACCACCTGAATATCACTGGACGGGACGATTTTCCCCTCACCACGGGTAAACTCGTCAATCTTGGCGAGGCTCGCCCAAATCAGCATCACCACGATAAATGCGGCGATCACCCATAAGAGTATCTGGGAAACCAGTGGGGATTGTTTCAGCACAGCCTCAGAGGAGTAGGACATGTATTTCAGATCAACTGCTGGAGTCTGCTGAAATTGCTTGCGGAATTGATTGCGCAGAGTTGAAAACATTAGCTTTTTCCTCTGATTTTGCCTTCCTTGAGAGCTGCCAATACCTTTTCCTTGGGACCGTCAGCAACAATAGTACCTCGGTCAACTACCATCAGGCGGTCAACCAGGGCCAGCATGCTCATTTTGTGCGTAATAAGAAACAGCGTGCTTTCCGCAAACTCGGTCTTGATCTGTCTGCACAGACTTTCTTCGGTGCCTTGGTCCATGGCTGACGTGGGTTCATCCATCAACAGGACTTTGGGCTGTCGCAAAAACGTCCTGGCCATGGAGATGGCGCTGCGCTGGCCACCGGACAGATTTTCACCCCGCTCACCCACCGGCATTTCAAAACCCAGGGGATGACTATTGATTAACTCCAGTATGCCCGCTTTTCTGGCGGCCTCAACCACGTCGGCATCGCTGGCACCCTGAACACCAAAAGTAATGTTTTCCCGGACGGTACCAAAATAAAGCTTGGCATCCTGTGCAACGTAGCCAACATTGGTTCGCAGATCCGCGGGATCCAGTTGTTTGACGTCAAAACCATCAACCAGAACAGCGCCTTCATTGGTGTCATAGAGGCGAATCATCAGTTTCGCCAGGGTTGATTTGCCCGACCCGATGCGGCCAATAACACCCACCTTTTCGCCAGCCTTGATCGTAAAATCTATATTCTCGAGGGCAGGTCTGGGTTGCTCAGGGTAGGAAAAAGTCACCTGCTTCAATTGCACATTGCCTTCCAGCACAGGTCGGTGCAAATAGCGCTTATCTGCCTCCCGCTCCACGGGCAGTGCCATCACTTCATTCAAAGACTTCAGTGTGCCTTCCGCGTGGTCATAACTTACCAGCAGGCTGGCAATCTGGCTCAAGGGAGCCAATGCACGCCCGTTGAGAATCACACAGGCAATCAGACCACCCAGTGTCAGGTTTTGATCGGCAATCAGATACACGCCCACCACCACGATCGCCACCATGGCAACCTGTTGGAGAAATTGGACGCCCTGCAATGCATTATTGGAGATGAGGCGGGACTGCAATCCCCACTGGGACACGTAACCCACCGATTGCTCCCAGTTTTTCTGTACCTGCCCTTCTGCTCCAAGTGTCTTGATCGTTTCAATACCCACGAGACTTTCGATCAGGGTGGCATTTTTCTTGGCACTGCCCCGCATTACATTTTCGATGGTTGGTCGCAATTTTTTCTGGGCCCGTAACCCCAGGTAGATAGCCATCGGAAACATGACAATAGGCACGGCCACCAACCAACCACCCAGATAGAAAATAAATATCATGAAGATAATAACGAAGGGCAAATCAATCAGCGTCAGTATGGTTGAAGAGGTCACGAAGTTGCGCAACATATCGAAATCGTGAATACGGGAGGCAAAGGCACCGGCAGAACTCGGGCGCACGGACATCTGCAAATTCAGCACTTTTTCGAATAATTGTGCTGACAACACCACATCCGTTCTTTTTGCTGCCAACTCCACCAGATAAGCACGGAGTATTTTTAACGCCAGATCGAAGACATAGACGATCAGTACACCTATGGCCAGAGCCCACAACGTTTCAATGGCGTTATTGGGGACAACCCGGTCGTACACGTTCATCACAAACAGAGGTTGTGCAAGAACAAACAGGTTGATCAGAAAAGAGGCCAGCAGCACATCGCGGTAGATTTTTGTCGAGCTGCGCAGCACATCCCAAAACCAGTGAGCCCCTTTTTCCTGGTGAATCCTGGGTGTGCGCGAATCAAATTGCTGCATGGGGCGGATATAGAACACATGACCGCTATAGATTGTCTGAAGTGCTTTTAGATCAACCTGGTTCTGTTCCTGAGTAATGGGGTTGGTCAGAAACGCCAAGTCCAGGTCTGAATCAAGACCGCTCAGAACCAGCGCTTTACCCTCTTTAGTCAGTAAGATTGCTGGCAATACCTCCAGCGGAATTTCTTCCAGTTTGCGGTCCAGCATCAACGACGCCAGGCCTGCCCTGTTGGCAGCGCGATTGAAAATCTTGGGTGTTAAGCGACCGTTTTCCAAGGGTAAGCCTGAAGATACGGCAGGGGCAGATGTGGGTCGACCTTCCAGAGTGGCCACCAATAGCAGGCAGTCCATTAACTCATGGGATTCGAATTCGAGACTCGAAGACTGGCCCTCGTTGGCCACCTCAGACATATTCATAGTCAATCCATCAGCGAATTTAGCACCAAGACAGGCGCAGCAATCCTATCATGCACTTGCTGACACACCCAATAACTCCAGCCCATTTGCACGAGTTTGCCGATATAATGAGTGCTTTTGGGGATAAACCCCGTACTATCGGCCATGCCAGAGCAAATACACGCCCAAACAATTCCGGTTGACCGCCGTTTTTCCGTTGCCCCGATGATGGAATATACCGATCGGTTCTGCCGCTATTTTCACCGGTTACTCAGTAAGCAGACTCTGCTTTACACGGAGATGGTGACCAGCAGCGCGCTGATTCATGGCGACCAGCAACGTCATCTGGAGTTTACCGACATCGAACACCCGATCGCACTCCAACTCGGGGGCAGCAACCCCGTTGAACTGGAAATGGCCACACGCATTGCTGACTCCTATCACTACGACGAGATCAACCTAAACTGCGGCTGCCCGAGTGATCGAGTGCAATCCGGTATGTTCGGCGCTGTGCTGATGAAAAATGCCGACCATGTGGTGGACTGCTTCAATGCCATGCAGGGAGCGACAGACACCCCTGTCACGATCAAACATCGCATTGGTGTCGACGACATGGACAGCTATGACTTCCTGTGTGATTTTGTGGGCAAACTGGCGAATGCAGGATGCACAACCTTTATCGTCCATGCACGCAAAGCCTGGCTTAAAGGTCTGAGCCCCAAACAGAACCGGGAGGTCCCGCCACTGGACTATGAAGCCGTATATCGCCTGAAGCAGGATTTCCCCGACAGTGAAATTATTCTGAACGGTGGTGTGACAAGCATTGATCAAACACTGCAACACTTGCACCATATTGATGGCGTCATGATGGGCCGGGAGGCCTACCACAACCCATACATTCTGTCCCAGGTAGACTCAAGATTATTTGCCAGTCAGGCGTTGCCACCAAGCCGGGAAGCCGTTCTGGAACAGTTCTCCAATTTCGTGGAGCAGGAATTAGCCCGAGGTATTCGGCTGGGGCAAATGACCCGTCATATCCTTGGGCTTTACCAGGGCGTTCCCGGCGCCAGACGTTTTCGTCGCTATATCAGTGAGCATGCCCACCTGCCTCAGGCGGGAACCGAAGTGTTACTGCAGGCTCTAAAAACACTTAATGACGTCAGAGTATGAATATGCCTAGCAAACTGGACCAATTACGCGAAATGACAGTGGTCGTAGCAGACACCGGCGATATTGAAGCCATTCGCCAGTATCAACCCATTGATGCGACCACCAACCCCTCATTGCTGCTGAAAGCTGCCTCCCTGCCCCACTACCAACCTCTGATCGAAGCCAGCATTGCCAAGTCAAAATCAAGAGGCAGTGACTGGCTGCCAGACTGCATGGATGAGCTGTCTGTCGCCATTGGCAGGGAAATCCTTGAGGTTGTACCGGGACGTGTCTCGACGGAAATCGATGCGCGCCTGTCTTTTGATACCAATGCCACAGTGAGTCGCGGCCTCTCGCTGGTGGAAAAATACCAATCTGCAGGCATCGACCCTGATCGCATTCTGTTGAAAATCGCGTCAACCTGGGAAGGCATCCGCGCAGCGGAACAGCTGGAAAAAAGCGGTGTGCAATGCAACCTGACACTGCTGTTCGGTTTTGATCAAGCGGCAGCCGCGGCAGATGCCGGAGCTTTCCTGATCTCACCCTTTGTCGGGCGCATACTGGACTGGCATAAAGCCAATGGCGGCAAACAGGACTATGCCGCCCATGAAGACCCTGGCGTTCTGTCCGTCAAAACCATTTACAACTTTTACAAACAGCGGGACTACAACACCATTGTTATGGGAGCGAGCTTCCGAAACCCCGGTGAAATTGAGGCACTTTCAGGTTGTGACCGACTCACCATTAGTCCTCAGTTATTATCGGAATTAAGTAATGACTACGGCGAATTGCCACGTCAACTGGACCCCCAACAAACCGGGGATACTATTGCCTACCAACTGGATGGGGAGTCTACATTCCGCTTTCGGATGAATGACAATGCCATGGCCACCGAAAAACTGGCAGAAGGTATCCGCAATTTTGTCGCCGACCAGGTGAAGCTTGAAAAGATGCTCTGGGAGATGGGCAGTTGATCGACCAAATCCAGAAATTCTTCTCGTCCAGGCTAAACCCTGAGAATGAAGAAACAGATCAGGGACAAATGAAACTGGCCGCAGCAGCGCTGATGGTCGAAGTCATGGTCATCGACCGGGACCTAAACCCAGTAGAGTTGGCAGAAATCAAGCGTATGCTGACAAAACGGTTTCAGCTTGCATCAGAAGAAATCGAGCAACTGATAGAACTGGCCCGCAAGGAGGTGGACTCCGCCACATCGTTATTTCAGTTCACACGGTTGATCAATGATCACTTTGATGCGCACGCCAAAACACAGCTGATCGAAAATCTGTGGCGGGTCGCCTATGCGGACCAGGTGCTGGACAAACATGAAGAGGCACTCATCCGGCGGATCGCCGAATTGCTGTATGTCTCCCACAAGGATTTTATTCAGTCAAAACAGCGCGCTTTGGGGCGTTGATCAGCATTCTCCCGGTGTCAGCAATCCTGTTCGAGGGAATGAATAAGGTCGACAAATTCTTTTTGGTTGCGGTCGTTTAGAAGGGACAGCAGTCTGTGAGCTTCAAGAACCCGCTCGCGGATTTCTTCGACACCGGATTCAATACTGCTTAACTCCTCGTACCCTTCGTCATCGTCATGGGGCCCCTGGATAATATTAAAAATCTCATCCAGCCCCATGACCGTCAAAACCTGGTAAATACTTTCATCGTTACAAAAGATCGTAGGTTTAACGCCAAAATGTTTTTCACAATACAGGGCCATCTTTGCCAGCAAGCCCAGGGTAGTGCTATCGACCGCATCGGTGTCCATCATGTCAGTCACCACCTCACTGACATGGCCATCCTTGAAAATCGCCTCAATATAGTTGTTAAGCGATGTGCATAACGTGACACGGACATCGCCGACCAACTTGATCAGATAAGCGTCTTCGTGGTGTGAAACCAGAATTTTTCCGGGTTGCACTTAAAAACCTCTGCGAATCGTCAGTACGGTGACATCATCCGGGACATCGCCTACTTCATTAATGCCTAAACCTTCACAAATACTTTCCATAGAGGTATCGGATTGAGCCACTGTGTCTGCCAAATACTGCTCTTTTTCCCGATATGAGTTGCCGGGAAGGAATTCGAGAACGCCATCAGACACGATAACCATAGCAAACTTTTCGGGAAGTATGATTTCCTGCACCTCCCAGGTGGCATTTTCAAAAATACCAACCGGCTTACCCTTGCCGGGCAACGTCCGCACATCACCTTCACTGAAGAACACGGGTGTTGGCATATGTGCGGCCACAGAGTAACGCAAAATATTCTTTTCCATATCAATCGACGCTGAAAACAATGTCAGGTGCTTGTCCAGCCCCAGCGCCATAATTTGACGATTGATATGTTCAATAAAGCCAAGGGGGGCCTTTGCCATGGCCTCATGGTCATTGCGTGTAATGTGGCGGCGAAGGATACGATTAAGAATAAATTTGAGCAATACCGTCAGGAATGCAGAAGAAGCGCCATGCCCTGAAACATCGGCCACATACAGCACCATATAGCGATCAAAAACAACGTTGTAACCAACAAAATCACCGCTCAAAAACAGAGAGGGCACAATCCGATGCGCAATTTCATATTCACCATGATGCAGGGGCGTAACCGGTAACAGGCTGTGCTGAACCTGGCGGCCTGCCATTTGATCAATTTCTAAAATATGCAGGCTTTCTTCCAGCTCCCGGTTGGCCTTTTCCAGCTGTTCGCGATAAAGACGATTCTGTACCAACAGGCTCTTACAACTGGAAGCACGCTCTACCGCTTCACGAAAGCGGTCATCGGTGAAGGGCCTGATGACCACATCAGAAACATTTTGGTGGAATAATTCGACGATCTGCCTGGGATCGCCTTCCGGCAATACCATAATGTAGGCCACATCGAGGTCGGGAGATGCCTGAGAAAGCAGCTGATCCTGCACATCAGAAAAAGGAAGGTCGATCACTACCACGCCGGGGTGATCGACCTCGATAGCGCTTATGGCAGCCTTGGTGTCATCAAAACAGGACACCTGCCATGAAGTGTCTGCCAGCAGGCGTTCAAGTTCATGGCAGTTATCTTGATTGTCGGCAACAATAAATAGTTTGCCGTTTATTTCCATAGCTTAACCAGGGCCGACGTTGCGTGATGGACTCACGCTCCGTCACTGACAAAAGTTCAATCCGCCTGATAGGGCAACGGATCAGCAAACAGCCTAGAACTCCTCGTAGTCGCCCCCGAAGTCATCCTCTACCAGTCGGTCATTGAGGAGGAACTTGCGGCGCTGGAGGTAGGCATCACGAATAAAGGTATAACGGTCGCCGCGGATAAACTTCTCGGCTTCAAGCAAATCTGCACGTGTAGACAGTAATTCAACGCCATAAATGGTGTTGCGTGTAGGCACATGGTCCACTTCGTTTATCGGATTCACGAGACGGTCCACAACCCTGGAAGGCGCATCACGCATGGTGCTGGGACCAAAGAATGGAATGACCACATAGGGGCCGGAATTCACACCGTAGAAACCTAATGTCTGGCCGAAGTCTTCGCCATCATTTTTTGGCAGACCCATATTATCGGCAACATCAAAGAAACCGACCAGACCAATAGTGGTATTAATCACTAGGCGACCCGTATCGTTGCCGGCCTGCTTGAACTTGCCCTGCAGCAGATCGTTAAGGATGTTCACTACTTCACCCACATTGGCGAACATACGGCTAATGCCGCGTTCAACCGGGTCCGGGGTAATCGCCTTGTAACCCTTCGCCACAGGTTTGAAAGCATAGGTGTCAACTTTATCGTTGAACACAAACACCTTGCGGTTAAAGCCTTCCCAGGGATCTTCCGGGTTTTTCGCATCCGTAGCGGCCATTACCTGACCTGACAACACAATTCCAGCAAGCAGCAGCATGAATTTTTTCATTGGGTCTTCCCCTTAACATTATTCTCGTAGCAGAAAATCCGCTGATTCTACACGTTCAGATAATACAGGTATACCGCTTAACGGCTCTTACAGCCCCAAAATATGGCGATTTTCCTATCTAAACCCCTATTCGAAGTGAGGTTTTAAATGACAATTTTGTCATAAAAATGACACACATCTATCAGAGAATGCCCGCATGGTTTGAATGGGACGCTCCATTGAGCCAGGAATGACCAGACATAGGTCAGATACTTACTCACAACGCCCGACAAAAGGATTGGAGTTGATAATATGAAACGTACTGCACTTTGCTTAGCTGTTAGCGCACTCACCGCCAGCCCGCTGGTGATGGCTGCAACCCCTTCCGCTGCCGACATTGAGAAGGCCAGCGTACAGGATTTGAAAAAATACGTTCTGGCACTGACCCAGCGTATTGATGAAATGGAAGCCAAAACCGACAAGGTTGTGGCCCACGCCAAGCCCGAAAAAACTTGGGCTGACAGCATCCAGTGGTCCGGCGATGTTCGTTACCGTTATGAAAATGTGGATAACGATGCGAAAGCTGACGAACGCAACCGCAACCGTATTCGCGCCCGTATTGGTCTGACCGCACAGGTAACTGACGACGTAAAAGCCGGCGTTGCCCTGGTTAGCGGCAGCGACGACCCGGTTTCAGGCAACCAGACTCTGGGTGGTGGCGCCAGCTCCAAGGGCATCCAGCTGGATCAGGGTTGGGTCGACTGGAAGTTTGCTCCCAACACCCACCTGATTGCTGGTAAAACCAAAAATCTCTACTACACACCGGCCAAAAGCGGCCTGATCTGGGACGGCGACCTGCGCCCGGAAGGTGTTAACCTGAAATACGATAACGGCACCATGTGGGCCATCGCTTCCTATCATTTCCTGGAAAGCGACAACAAGTACGGCGATCAAGATGCTGAAGAAATGTTTGGTGGCCAGCTAGGTTATAACGGCAATATCAACGACAGCACCTCCTTTGTTGTCGGTGCCGGTTACTACTATATTCCGGTAGAAGGCAGCGCAAACTTTGTTGGCGATCCCGGTGACTTTTTTGGCAACACAAAAGTTGGAGGCTTACATGCTATGGACTACAAAGTGGCCGAAGTCTTTGCCGAGTTGAATACCAAGCTGGCTGGCATCCCCGCCACCTTCTTTGTCGATTTCGCTCAGAATACTGAAAGCGATGCCGATGAAGACACTGGCTACGCTGCCGGCTTCAAACTGGGTAAAGCCAAGAAGCGCGGCGACATCGAGTTCGGCTACATGTATGAAGATCTGGAAGCTGATGCGGTTTACGCCGCCTTTGCTGATTCCGACTTTGGTGGCGGTGGTACCGATGTGAAAGGTCACAAGCTGAGCGCAGCTCTGGGCCTGAGTAAAAACACCAAAATCGGTATTTCCTATTACAACAACGAATACGGTGACAATACTCCTGCTGGCGAAACTGATTACGACAGCCTGAAGGTGGATTTGGTCACCAAGTTCTGATCAACACAGTTGATGGAACACAAAAAACGGCCCTTCGGGGCCGTTTTTTTATGCCAAGAAAATCTCCGTTACTCAGCCAGTACGATATCCAGTGACAGTAACTGCTCAAGCACTTCTCGACCAAAGCCCATCAACGATT
>SBGI01000167.1 GCA_006227015.1 Gammaproteobacteria bacterium | reverse complement strand
CAGTAAACAGAGCATTTCAAAGAGTAGGGTAGCGCCGTTCAGCGCCGTGGTGCCGCTGGGGTCAAGTGGCGGAGAGATCTCTACCAGATCACCACCGATGAAGTTCAATCCCCGCAGTTCGCGTAACAGGCGTTGTGCTTCGCGCATGGTAATGCCACCCGCTTCTGGGGTGCCGGTGCCTGGTGCAAAAGCAGGATCCAGACCGTCAATATCGAATGTCAGATAGACTGGACTGTTACCCACGATGCGTTTTGCTTCCTCCGCGACTGCCTGCCAACCGAGGTCGTCAAACTCTTCAATCGTGATGACCCGCATACCGTGCTCATAGGAGTAGTCCAGACCATCAGCGAAGTTCTGACCGCCGCGAATGCCGATCTGTACGGTTTTTTGCGGATCGATCAAGCCTTCATCAGCGGCAATACGGAACGGCGCGCCATGATGGAATTTTGAGCCTTGGTATTCCGGCCATGTATCGGTGTGGGAGTCGATATGAATGATCGCAATCGGCTCGCTGTGTGAAGCGGCCAGCGCTTTGAGGATCGGGTAGGTTACTGAGTGGTCGCCGCCGATGGCCAGAGGTATCACGCCACTCTCGGCGATGGCGGCAAAGTACTTCTCAATATCCTGGATTGCACTATCCAGGTGGAATAGGTTACTGAAGCGAACATCCCCCAGATCAGCAATGCGAGCGATCTCGAAGGGGCGCACACCGGTGACCACGTTGATGGCACGCATCATGGTGGACTCATTACGTACTTCCCGTGGCCCATTGCGTGCACCGGTCCGGCAGGTCAGGCCTCCGTCAAAAGGAACACCGATCAGGCCGATATCAACCTGGCTGAGATCATTTACGCGAGGGGCCCGCATAAAGGTCGCGACCTCGCTGTAACGCTGGCATTGAATTGGATTGTAGGTTTCACCCAGGAGGTCCTGTGTTTGGTAGAAGGTTTCTAGGGGGTTGTTGGAATTCATAAGTACTTTTCCTCAATGTTCCCAGTAAGAAGGAAACGCCAACTAACAGCGTTTTAACGCAATACCTCTATTCTTAGAGGAATCAGGGGTGCGGTGAATCTTATTTTTTACAAGCCAGGTTATTAAAATTAATAAGTAATTTGGGCCATGACGGCAGCCCGTCGCTGCAGTCACCCAGATATCAGCAATGCGTCATACAAGATTTAAGGAGGCACGGATGATTGGCCAGCTTCACGATATCGATCTGAAACTGCTGCGAATCTTTAAGGCAGTGGTGGAAGCCGGCGGGCTTTCAGCAGCAGAAGTGACGTTGAACATGAACGTCTCAAATATCAGTACCCGGCTTGCTGATTTGGAAAAGCGGCTTGGGGTTCGTTTGTGTGATCGGGGGCGACAGGGATTTGCACTGACGGATGCTGGACATCAGGTGTATACCGCCATCCTTGAGTTGATGGAGTCGCTCGATAGGTTTCGCTGCCAAGTCCAGGTGGCGGGGCAGACCGTGACCGGAGAGCTGCGTTTGATGCTGACCGATAACACGTTGGATGACCGGCAATTTCCCATTGTAAAGATCATCGAGCGATATCGGGCCCGGGCGCCCGATGTTCAAATTCGCCTTGAACATGGCAGCCAGACGGAGGTGGAGCAGCATCTGGTGAGCGGCGCGGTGCAACTGGGGATTACTTCGCTGAGCCAATCATTGGATACGTTGGACTGCCGTTACCTCTATGCAGAGGATACCTTCCTCTACTGTGGTCCTTCTCATCCCCTGTTCGAGTGTGCATTGGAAGAATTGAGCGTTCCCAGAATCGAACAGTTTGGCTTTATTGATACGGCGGCGGGGGAACACAGTGCGGTACCGATCAAAGGGGTAAGGCAGACGGCAGTGGCACCGTCTCTGGAAGCGAGAGCTGCGCTGATATTAACGGGCGGGTATCTGGGCTTCCTACCAAGCCACTACGCCCAGCGTTGGATTGATAGTGGGGAAATGAGAGTTCTGCTGCCGAGTAAGATGCACTACCGGAAAAAAATGTATTTGATCGCAAAAAAAGGGCGCCAATATACCCCGGCCGAGGCACTTTTTATCGAGCAGCTACAACCGTTTTTCCCGCTTGAAAACGGTGGGTAGGTCAAAAAATGCGGCTACTCCAGGATAACATTCTCAGTTGATTCGTAACTCATCGGGGCAAAGGAGTTGCCCCTGATGTCTGTTTAATCACCGAGCTGCTCGCGATACCTACCAGGCGTAGTGCCAGTCCATTTCCTGAAACTCTTGATATAGGCACTGGGATCGTTGAAGCCGAGCAGATAACAAATTTCTTTAATCTCCATCGTCGGATTGGCCATGTACTGCATCGCCAAATCTCGTCGGGTGTTGTCCAGTACTTCAGCAAAGCTGGTGCCATGTTCGCTCAGATGGCGCTGCAGGGTGCGTGCGCTCGTAGCCATGAGTCGTGCGATGTGTTCAAGCCTGCATTGTCGGCTGGGGAGCGCCTGGCGGATATGGTAGGCGACCAGTTGGATCAGGTCGAAGTCGTCGGGTAGGGCATTAGCCATATCGATGAGATGGTGCTTGATCACGGCTAGTAGCTGCCGGTCTGCCGAGTACACCACCTTTTCAGCTATGGCGTTGGCGTAAAAGATGGCATTTACCGGCTGGTCGAAGTGGGGTTCGACGCCAAGTAGGCGTTTGTAAGTCGTGTGATCGGATACTGGATTGTGCTCGAAATACACCGCCAATGGCGTCACCTGCCGTTCACTGAGTCGGTCGACGATATTCTTGATGTAGGCGATCGCAAATTCTGCATCTTGTATTTTATGGCTGACCATAGGATGGAGAATGGTGTACTCGATGCCGATCCGGCTTTGGGATTTCAAATAGGCCATGTGAGTGCCCCCCTGGCTCGGTTTTAGAAACCGGGCCATGTTGCTGAGTGCCTCGCCCACGGTTGGCGAGTTAAGCACCACATAACCGAATGCACCCCATTTCGAGGGATCCTGATGGATACCCAGTTCAAGCCCCAGTGCCGGTGTTTTGGTGGTTTCGGCAGCCAACTCAAGCAGACTGGTATATTGATCCAGCCTGACCTGTTGATAGGGGTCTTGGGTTGCTTGCGGATTAATTCCTGTTTCCTTGAACACAGGCTGGGGATCTATCCCTTCGCGTTTGAGCCGCGTGGCAACATCAACCGCCACCGAGGCGCTGACCGTAGGGATGTCGAACGTTTGTGTCTTTTTCATTCCAGGCTCGAACGATTAACTACATACTCAAGTATTTTATGTTGGCGTAATTTTATGATCAATTGGCGTCTTTTTTCTATCTGGTATTTTGGCCCTGTGTCACGATTTAACCATCCCTTAGCCAAATCGAATAAAAATAATCTGGAGATTGAGTATGTCTGGTCCAAATCGAGGTGGTCCTACCAAGCAACAGTTCATGGATGAGTACGCCGAGTATTTTGGCAAAGATCGCGTGAAAGCAACCGAAGCAATGGGCTATTACTTTATTGAAGCCTGGGGTGAAGGCGCATACGTATGGGACACCGAAGGCAACCGTGTGCTGGATTTCTGGGGTGTTGGTGGACTGAATAACCTTGGCCACCGCAACCCCGCAGTGATGGCCGAGATGGAACAAGCCACGAAGGAGGAGGATTTCGGTAGTCTGTTCTGGTTCAGTGAAGCCAAAGGCGAACTGGTGAAAACCCTGGCACGTACTACCCCGGAGCGGTTGAAGATCACCCTGCCTTGTGTCACCGGATCCGAGGCGGTGGATGAAGCGATCAAGCTGGCGCGCGGTGCCACCGGACGCTACGAAGTACTGTACTGTAAGAACGCCTATCATGGTCACACCGGCATCTCCCTGACCATGATGACTGCGGATGACTGCCGTGCCTGGGCGGAGCCGCTGGTGCCGGGATTCCGTTCCTTTGATTATGACGATGCCAGCTCCCTGGCTGCCATCATCAGTGAGCGTACCGCTGCCGTTATCGTTGAAGTCGTGCAAACCGACTACAGCGGTCGTAAGTCTAAAGACGCTGCGTTTTGGGAAGAGGTCCGTCGTCTGTGCGATGAGAACGGTGCCAAGCTGATTATTGATGAAGTGGTTACCGGTATGGGCCGCCTGGGGGAGGTTTGGGGTTCCAACCTGTGGAACATTGACCCGGATATGATCTGTGTTGGTAAAGGCTTCTCCGGCGGTGTATTCCCAATGGCGGCGGTTATCTGTGCTGAGGATGTATTGGATTTCTGGGGCCAGAACCCGTACCGCAGCATGTCCTCTTATGCTTGGTCCAATATTGGCTGTCGTACCACTAACGCAGCCATTCTGGAAACCGAGCGTCTGCTGCCCCAAGCGATGAAGATGGGCGATAAGCTGGAATCAACCATTCTGGAAGTACAGAAACTCTACCCTGACCACATTACGAGCCTGGAACGCAACGGCATGTTGTTCTCCATCGAGGTGAATGAACAGAACTTCACCGCGTTGGAAGCTTTCGGTGGTATGTGGCAGCGCGGAGTCAATGTAGTGACAAGCTCGCAGCATGCACCGATCTTTAAACTCTACCCACCATTGATCCTCAATGACGAGCATATCGGAGAGTTCGCTGACAAGTTTGAAGACACCGTAAAGAATGCTCAAGGCGGCGGTCATCAGGGCTGGTTTGACTGATCTGGACCGATCCGGGTGGGACGCAGCAGCGCCTCACCCGCTGTTGTACCTGCCAAGACTCCAATACTCCACCAAGTCCCATAACTTTTTCAGAGGTTATCTGCCATGAGTACCTTTACCCCTGTTATCCCGCAAGGGATGGAAACCTATTACAACGACTATCAGTTTGCGCCTGCTGTTCGTAGCGGTGACCTGATGATTATCTCCGGCCAGTTAGGTTTTAACCCCGACGGATCCCTACCAACTGAGCCTGCCTCCCAGATCCACAACGCGTTTCAGGCCATTGGTTATATATTGCAGAGTGAAGGCCTCGATTTTGATAGTGTGATTGCGATTGACAGCTTTCACGTCGGCGACATGCATCAGCAGTTTCAGTTGATGATCGGTGAAAAGGCCACGTTTATTGCTGAACCTCATCCGGCCTGGACTGCGGTGGGTGTTGCCAGCCTGGCGATGCCGGAAGCGCTGGTGGAGATCAAGGTGACAGCAAGAATCTCTTGAGTTGATCTGCCCAAACCTCGCCCCCCTGTGGGCCTGCTGGCGCAATAAGCCCCTCAATGGGGCTTTTTACTGATTCCGCTTAAGCAGTTCTGCTGTTCAAGCGGCTAGATATTCTCGGAGTCCGATGAGTTTAAGCATACAAGGTGCGGGAATGCCAAGAAACATTAGCCTTAAGTCACGAATTGAGGGCTGAACCACAGAACCATGCTATCCATCAGCTGAAACCTAATGTGTAGGATGCTGTTCCCTATAGCGCCCCGGGCTTCTCCCACTCCATTTCTTAAACGCCTTGTTAAACGCACTGGTATCGCTGTATCCGAGCAGAAAGCTTATCTCCTTCAGCTCCATCGAAGAGTTTTCCAGGTACTCCATCGCCTGCTGCTGACGCATTTCCTCGACCATCTGCGCAAACACCAATCTCTCTGTCTTTAGTCGCCGTTGTAGGGTTCTGGATTCAATCGCCAGTGCCGCTGATACGTTTTTCAATGTGCATTGACGTTGGGGTAGCAGCTGTCGAATCTGGTAAGTCACGGAGCCAGCCAGGTCGTCATTGTTCGGCAGGGTTGCCGCCATATCCTCCAAGTGTTGTCGTAATACAGGGAATAGCTGCAGATCAGCGGATCGGACAGGTTGATCCTCCAGCGATTTGGAATATGTGATGCAGTTGACCGGTTGGTCGAAGTAGGGCACCACACCAAAACACTTCTTGTAGATCGTTAGGTCGGCGATCGGTTGATGTTCAAAATGCACGGCGACGGGCTGCACCCGCCGTTCGGCGAGGCGGTCGACCAGGTTTTTTACATAGGCCATAGACACCTCGGCATCCTGATTTTTATGCACAACCGCCGGGTGCAGAATCGAGTACTCGATCCCAACAACGTTGCCACTGCGGACATAGGCGATATGTGTACCCGATTGCCAGGGCCTGAGGAAGGTCGTCAGGTTGTTCAATGCTGCGCCAATGGTGGGGGAGTTCAGCACCAGATAGCCAAATGCACCCCACTTGGCGGGGTCCTGGTTGATGCCGATGGTCAGGCCGAACTCCGGGCAGTCAGATGCTTCGGCAGCCAAATCCAGCAGACGGGTATAGCGATCCAGTGGGATCTGCTGATAGGGATCCTCAATGGTCTTCAGGTCGATCCCTGCATCCTCAAATATCGGCGACGGTTCCACGCCTTTTCTTTTCAGCAACGTGGCTATATCAACGGCGGCCGCTGCCCGAATCGTTGGGATGCCAATCGATGGAGTAGGATTCATGCGCCTTGGCTCGTTAGTTAAACAGTCCATTGGGAATTATTGAACAAATTATTTTATGTGTCACCAGATGACAGCTAAATGTGTTCTATGGACATAAGGCATTACAGCCTTGTAGCACAGAATGAAGTCATTGCCGGACAACAAGAATAAAGTAGAGAGGTAGTGACAATGGATTTTTATCAGCTTGCACCTGATCAGCAGGTAGAGCGCTTGAAGTGTCTCGGACTTAAGGCTCTGGAACAGTGGGATATCGAGTGCCCAGAGTTGAGCCTGCTGAAATATCGGGAAAATGCAGTATTTGCCGTGACTGATAAAAAGGGAATTAAACGGGTCTTACGCATTCATCGCCCCGGCTACCACAGTACGGTTGCGCTTAATTCTGAACTCATCTGGATGGAGGCACTGAATGCCGACAGTATCCAAACGCCCGACGTAATTCGTACTAGATGCGGCAAGCTGCTGGTAATCGCCGAGGTGGCTGATGTGCCGGAGCCTCGCCAGTGTGACCTGCTGGGTTGGGTAGACGGTGACGTTCTGGGCACCATCGAAGGCGGTGGAGAAAAATCAGCGGAGGAAATACGCACCAACTATTTCACGGCAGGCGCGATGGCGGCTCAGATCCATAATCACGCCGAGAACTGGCAGATTCCCGACGGATTCGTGCGCCCCATGATGGATGCAGAGGGATTGGTTGGTGTTAATGGTTATCTTGGAAATTTCCGTCTTCTGGTTGACCTCAGTGCAGAGCAGCTTGCGTTGTTGGAGAAGGCTGCTGACAGGGTGGTGGAAACCCTGAATGCCTTTGGCCAAACACCTGATCGTTTTGGCCTCACCCACGCCGATTTTCTGCCTGAAAATCTGCTCATTAACGCAGACAGTATACGAATCATCGATTTTGATGATTGCGGCTTTGGCTGGCACATGATGGATATCGCCACCTTTCTGTTCTTCCTTGTAGGTGAGCCTAGCTATGACGCGGCCTATGACGGTGTGATCGAGGGTTACCGTTCTGTGCGGCAGTTACCCGATAGCCATCTGGAGCTTTTACCCACCTGTCTGCTGGCCAGAGGCCTTACCTATCTAGCCTGGGTCCACAGCCGTCATGAGACAGAAACGGCACAGGAGATCGCACCGGTGCTGATCGAAGGTGTATGCGCATTGGCAGAAGATTACTTAGCAAACGGATAAAGGGGGAGATCATGCAAACAATTAGCCGTGAAAAAACACTCGAACTGTACAAACAGTATCTGCACAAACATAAGCTGCCGGTTTATGAGCAGTTCAACTGGGAGGTCGTTGAAGGCAAACGTGAAGGTGCCTTTATCTGGGATATGAACGGCAAACGCTACTTTGACTGCCACACCTGCGGCGGTACCTATAATCTGGGCCATCGCAACCCCGAGGTTATAAAAGCGGTAAAAGAAGCGCTGGATCATCTGGATTTGGGTAATCATCACCTGCCGTCCCCGGAGCGCGCACTATTGGCTGAGCAGTTGGTGAAGTCTGCCGGTGAGACCGCCGATGGCGAAAAGATGGGCCGCGTGATGTGGGCCGCCGGTGGTGGTGAAGCGATGGATTTTGCGTTCAAGATGGCGCGTGGCTTTACCCGCAAGAACAAGATCCTTTGTCTAGATGGCGGTTATCACGGCCATACCGGTCTCGCCATGGGCGCAGGCGATGAGAAATATACGAAGGCTTGGAACACCAATCCGCCCAACTTCGTCAAAGTGCCGTGGGAAGAGCTGGGAACGATCGAAAAATATTTCGATGACGATACCGCTGCCGTCAGTCTGGAGAGTATTCCAGCAACCCTCGGAATGACGATTATCCCGCGCAAGGTGATGCAGCACATTCGTAGGGTTACGAAAGAGCACGGTATCTTGCTAATCATTGATGAGATCCAGACTGGCATGGGGCGTACTGGCAAAACCTGGAACTTCCAGAACTACGGCATCATGCCGGATATCTTTGCCACCGGTAAGAGCTTCTCCGGAGGCGTGATGCCAAGCGCAGCCACCGTTTACCGTGATGAGATGGAAGAAGTATTTGCCGAGAACCCGCTGATCCACTTCTCCTCGTTTGGTGGTAACGAGATCTCTTGTGCTGCGTCTCGGGTTGCGCTAACCAAGGCCACAGATCCGGAGTGCTTGGCACACACACGAAAGCTGGCAGCGTTCTTCCGCGAGGCGTTCGATAAACTCGCTGCGGAAACCGATAAGGTGGCCGGTCTGCGTCAGCTAGGGTTGTTCCAGGCAATTGAATATAAAGATGTGGCGACCTGTATCGCTGCCGTGGAGCGCCTCAATGCCAACGGCGTGTTCTGTTTGTTCTCCAACAACGACCGGGTGAGTTCACAGTTTATGCCGCCGTTGACCCTGACCATGGCGGAGGCAGAAGAACTGATGGCCTTGGTGCGTAAGAGTGTGAATGAGGCCGAGAGCTTCGACCTGGAAAGCTCCGATTACTTTAAGACCCAGACCGAATCACGTATTGAAAACGTGCTACATCAGCTGGATTGATCGTTCCGATAAGGCAGAAAGACAGGAGAGCTTATGGGCTACTTACCACCCGCATCGGCTTCGGCCAAAAAGCAGCAGATTTTGACCGGTGCACATGAGTATCTGATACCTAATCGCTTGGAAATCTTTGAACGTTTCGGCATCGATCTGGTGATTGGCAAGCGGGAGGGCTATCGCATCTGGGACGTTGATGGCCATGAACTGCTCGACTTTCACCTTAATGGTGGCACCTACAATGTGGGGCACCGCAATCCCGAGATATTGGCGAAATTGCAGGAGTCTTTGCAGACGTTGGATGTGGGTAACCACCATTTTGCCAGTGAGGCACGGGTAAGCTTGGCTGAAAAGCTGGCCCAGGCGACAGGGCTGCACTATAGCCTGTTTACCGCCAGTGCCAGCGAAGCCAACGACATGGCGATAAAAAGCGCCCGGCGGTATACCGGGCGCCGAAAAATTGTCGCGCTCGATTGTGCCTTTCACGGCCGAAGCGGTTTGTCCGGTGCGGCGGGTGATGACAGTGCGGCGCAGTACTTTCAGAGCGACTATCCACAGGAATTCATCCGGGTGCCGTTTAACGACCTTGCCGCAATGGAGCAGGCTTTAGCTCAAGAGGATGTGGCGGCTGTGTTGATGGAAACCATCCCGGCGACCTATGGCTTTCCGGTGCCTTCTGATGATTATCTGCCGGGTGTGCGAAAACTCTGCTATCAATATGGGAGTTTGTATATTGCCGATGAGGTTCAGACAGGATTGTGCCGCAGTGGCCATCTGTGGGCCATTGATGCCTGGGGCGTCAAACCAGATATGCTGGTGACCGGCAAGGGGCTCTCCGCTGGACTCTACCCCGTATCGGCCCTGGTGATGAAAAAAGAGGTTGGAGCCTGGTTGTCTGAGAATGGCTGGGGACATGTGTCCACCTTTGGCGGAGCTGAACCGGGTTGTATCGTTGGCAGCGCGGTACTTGAGCTATGTAACACACCGGAAACCCTCTCCCATGTGCAAACGGTTTCCGATTACCTGTATGCCGGCCTTCAGGATATCCAAAGTCGACATGATTACTTGGTAGGTATCAATCGCATGGGGCTGATCATGGGCTTGAAGTTTGATAACCCCAATGGGGGCATCCACATGATGAAAGCCCTTTACGATAGGGGGCTGTGGGCGATTTTTGCCGGGTTTGATGCGTCGATTACTCAGTTCAAAGGCGGGCTCTTTATCGATAAGGCCTACTGTGATCTGGCGCTTGAAAGAGTGGAGTCAGCTATCAACGTTGCCAAAGAGATAAAGGGTGACGGTCATCAACTCAGTATCGGCCGATAGGTAGAGGATGAAATGCCCTCTCAATCTCTGAATGTTTGTCTGATAGCGTCAGCTCGCGTCAATTTATATGCGCTGACGCTAGTATTGGCGTCAGGAGTATATAAATGGTTCAGTCCAGTTCGCAGTCTTCGCAACAAGGATTCGGTCGAAACCTACAGTACCTATGTGGTTTCTATAAGTCGGTAGCGGAGGTGTGTCGTCGTATCGATATTAACCGCCAGCAGTTTAACAAATACCTGAGCGGACAGGCGATTCCCTCGCCATTTAACTTACGCAAAATCTGTGCGTTTTTCGGTGTGGATGAAGAAGAGATCTTTGCCGATCATGAATCCTTTTGTGCCTTGTTTAACAAGCAGCAGACAAGGGCTGAAAATGAGGGGGCAGTGCCCGTAGGCTTCTTCCCGGATTCATCAGAGGAGCTGACAAAATATTTGGGCTACTACTTCGCGTATGTGGTCACTCCCTCTTTTCCAGGTGAGGTAATTAAATCTATTACTCGACTGACCCGAGAAGGTAACAAAATTCTCAGTAAGACTTACGAGCGAATGGATCAGAGAGATGCCAAGCGGCGAGTTTATGACATCCATAAATATCGCGGTTTTTGCTTCGCTTCATCGGACCTGATCTATTTGGTTGAAAGGGAGTATCTATCGTCTCGGGGCTATATCTGGTCGGCGCTATATCCTTCGCATAGAAGCCGGTTTCGGTTTCTAAACGGCCTTGTACTTGGGGTTGCAGGTGATAATTTTCGTCGTCCCTTTGGAGCGCAGATTGTTTTTGAGTATCTGGGCGAGTCAATAGACC